>JBGSOI010000059.1:0-18795 GCA_041739215.1 Akkermansiaceae bacterium | reverse complement strand
GCTCCAGGAAAAAGTCGCCGAGCTCAACGAACAAGGCCGCTCGCCCGTCTATCTCGTCCACTTCACCCAGAACGCCTGCGCCGACACCGCCCGCGACCTGCTCTCCACGAACTTCTGCACCAAGGAGGAAAAGCAAGCCATTGCCCGCGCCCTCGACGACGCCGATTTCCGCTCCCCCTACGGCCGCGAACTCTCGAAAATCCTCCGCCACGGCGTCGGCATCCATCACGCCGGCCTGCTGCCGAAATACCGTTTGTTAGTGGAAAAACTCACCGCCCGCGGCCTGCTCAAAGTCGTCTGCGGCACCGACACCCTCGGCGTCGGAGTCAACGTCCCCATTCGCACCGTCATGCTAACAGGTCTCTGCAAATACGACGGCCGCGGCACCAAGATTCTCGCCGTCCGCGATTTCCGCCAGATCGTCGGCCGCGCCGGCCGCCGTGGATTCGACACAACCGGCTACGTCGTCGCCCAAGCCCCCGAGCATATCATCGAGAACCTCCGCCTCGCCGCGAAGGCCGTCGCTAACAAGAAGAAGTCCTTCGAAAAACGCAAACCGCCGGAAAAAGGCTACGTCCACTGGGACGAACAAACCTTCGCCAAGCTCCAGACCGCCCCGCCCGAACCGCTCGTTTCCAGCTTCTCCGTCCACCACCACACCCTCCTCAACGTCCTCTCCCGCACCACCGAAGACGGCTGCGCCGCGTTGAAAAAGATCATCGACGACAGCCACGAACCTCCTTCGAAAAAGAAGCTCCTCAAGAAGCACGCCTTCAAACTCTTCCGCGGCCTCATCGGCGCGAAGATCCTCCACATCATCCCGCCCGCCAAACGCAGCGGCCCGCAAAAAGTCGTCGTCGATGTCTCGCTCCCCGAAGATTTTTCCATCAACCACGCCCTCAGCCTCTACCTGCTAGACGCTATCCCGCAGCTCGACAAGGAAGCCGAAGACTACGCCTTCAACGTGATCTCCCTCATCGAGTCCATTTTGGAAAACCCCGACATCGTCCTCCGCAAACAGGTCGATCTGTTGAAATCCGAACTCATGGCCCGCCTCAAGGACGAAGGCATGGAATTCGACGACCGCATCGCCCTGCTCGATCAGGTCGAACACCCCAAACCCGGCGCCGAATTCATCTACACCACCTTCAACGCCTTCAAACTCCGCCACCCCTACCTCGGCAGCGAAAACGTCAAACCCAAGACCGTCGCCCGGGAGATGATCGAGAACTACCAGTCCTTCGAAGACTACGTCAAAACCTACAAGTTAGAGCGCGCCGAAGCCGTCCTCCTCCGCCACCTCGGCGAAGTATATAAAGTCCTCGCCCAAACCGTCCCCGACACCGCCAAATCCGAGCACCTCCACGAAGCCGAGTCCTTCCTCGAACTCATCGTCCGCCACACCGACTCCAGTCTGCTAGACGAATGGCAGGCCATGAAAAACCCCGACGCTCCGATCGTCGACAAATCTTCAGATCAACAATCCGCAATCCTCAATCTTCAATCAAAAATCCCCTACACGAAAAACAAGACCGCCTTCACCCGCCACCTCCGCAACCACATCCTCACCCTCGTCACCGCGCTCTCCCGCTACGACACCGAAGCCGCCCTCAGCCTCATCGCCCACCACGATTCCGACGGCAAGCTCTGGTCCAACGAGCGTCTCCTCCAACAGCTCAACACCTACCACGCCGCCCGCCACCAGATCCGCCTCGATCCCGAAGCCCGCAACGCCCGCCACACCCACCTCTCCGAAGACGGCCTGACGATCCACCAAACCCTCATCGACCCCAACGACCTCAACGATTGGTCCCTCCACCTCACCTTGGATCTGGAGAAATCCAACGAAGCGAGAACTCCCGTGCTTCACTTAGAATCCATCGCTCCGATCTGATAAGGAAGGCCGCCTCTGACTGACCGCGAATCCAGAGTCTGCGCTAGCAGGCCTTGAAAAATGGCGAAGCCCTGACCGGCTGGCCTTTAGGCAAATTTATTTCGCCCGTGTCGCATTCGAAGAAAACGAACCGCAGATGAACAGGATGGACGCAAATCAGAGGGATGAAGAATTCCAATAAGAGGCGTGGACATCTGGTCCGCTTTTCCAACTGGAGCGCGGAATTCATTCTGCCCGCTCAAGAATCCGCTCGATAAACAGCTCCGGAGTGATCGGCTGCGGACGATAGCCGCTGCCCGCTAACACGCGGAAATGCGAATCACTCGTGACGATGAAATCCGCATTCGCGGTGATCGCGCAGTCGGCGAATTTGTCATCGTCCCGATCAGCGGAAATGGTGCGGAAGAAAAAGGATGGCGAGATCTGGACGACGTTTTTGGAGTGAGCCGCAGCAAGTTCCAGCAGCCTCTCGAGAGATTGCCACCGTGCGGCCCCGGATGTCCGGACGATGACTTCGCGATACTCGAAAAGGATGTCGGTGGAAACCGCCCATGAGAAACGCCCCGCATACCAAGCGTCGAAGATGATCGCGAAGCGGTGATTCCTGTTCAGGGCCTGAATCACCACGTTGGTGTCCAGCACCACGATCATGCGCTGCGTTTCTTCAGATCCGCCCGGACTTCTCCGATGATCTCATCCAGCCGCGCGAATTTCTCCTCAGCCCAATCCGCGGTGAAACCCTCCCGAACGTCCTTCCACAGCCGGTCCATCTCCAAACGCGCAAGGACACGCTCCACCAGCTCAAGCTCTTCGGCTGGCAGAGCGTCGATCAGCTCATGCAGCACCGGCCGTTTCTGTTCGGGTGAAAAGGTAACTGGCTCGCTCATGAACGGACTTTACCATTCCACCCTCTGTTTCCAATCCCGATTTTGCCGCCCCAACGCCCGCCACACCCACCTCTCCGATGACGGCCTCACGATTCATCAAACCTTAATCGACCCCGACGACCTCGACGACCGGTCCCTCCATCTCACCCTCGACCCCGAAAAACCGAACGAGGCCAGAACTCCCGTCCTCCACCTGGAATCCATCGCCCCGATCTAACCGACGGAGCCGGCCTCTCACGGACCGCGAAATCTATTTCGCCCGTGCAGGAGTCGAAAAGGAAAGCAAACCGCAGATGAACAGGATGGTCGCAGATAAGAACCCATGACATTCGCCACAGCCACAACCAATCGTTCCTGAGCGCTGTTCCCCACATCGGTTGCTCCCTGGTGTGTAAACCGCCGAGCGGCCAGGTCGAGCAACCGACAGGCTCTCGTTGTAGCAGGGCCGGAACAGTGAATCAGTGCAGGCACAGACAAACCGCTTCCTAACGACAAACGCAGGGACCAGCTCCGAGAAATGCCTGACACCGGACTGTAGGAATTCCTTACAGCTGGTCGGCCGGCCACGCTGCCAGAAACCTTGTTGAAAGTTTTTTGATTTCATATTGGTCTGACAATGAGGTGGTTGCAGACAGGATTCAGGGCGTTTTCGGGCAATGGCACGAGCATTGCTCTTTTCATCTCTAGTGATTGGACCCCCCAAAAACGACCCAAACCAATAAACTAAACGCTTATGAACATGACAAAAAATCTGGTGCTCTCCCTCGCTGCAACGCTTCTGCCTTTGGTAGGGCCAAGTGCCTCGGCGGCTGTAATCGGGACGACCGGCCTGCTCCCAACCGGCATCACCCGGCTCAACGGCCACTATTCCGGCAATGGAGGCGAATTCACCATCGCAGGTTCGGGATTGGATGTCAGCGGCTATGCTTCCACGACCTCTAGCGGAACTTTCAGCTTCCAGACATTCTGCCTTGAAGCCAACGAATACACCTTCAGCAACCCGGGTTCATATGTCGTGAACACATTGGCCCTGAAGGGAGGAACCAACACCCAGTCGGGAGATGCGATTTCCGTCGGCACCGCCTGGCTCTACTCGCAGTTTGCTACCGGTCTGTGGGAAATTGGAACACCAGTTTACAAGTATGACGTAAATTCCGGTCGGTCAGGCTCCGCAGGTGACCTTCAAAAAGCCATCTGGTATCTGGAAAACGAAAACACCGGAAGCAGCAACGCCTTCGTGAATGCTGCGGCAGCGAAGTTCGGCAGCTTGGCCAACGCCCAAGCTTCCAGCACCGCCGGCCAGTTCGGAGTCTACGTGGTGAACACTTTCAACACACCGACCGTCGGAACCGGCTACGCACAGGACCAACTCTACTACAACGCGCAAGGCTTCCAAGTCCCCGATGGTGGAGCGAGTGTCATGCTTCTGGGACTCGGTTTGAGTGGTATCTCGTTGTTTCGTCGCCATTTGAAGGCATGAACCCAGGCTGAGATCGCCGGACCCGGATCCGCGGCCTGAAAAAATCGATTTAGCCGGGCAGGCTTTCCCTGTCCGGCTTTTTCATTGTAAGAGACAATCACTGCGCCTCAACCCCAGCCGCTGCTGTTCGAGATCGCGGGAGGAGCCGTCGGCTGGATCAGTTAGGTTGACAAACCAGAGTGCTTATCGATTATTCCGGCTTTTTGTCCCGCGAAATGATTTCTATCCAACTCGCGGGCGGAGCGGGGTCATGGGTTTCCTGAACGAATGACGAGATCCCTAAAAGTTTGGCCGACTCCACTGCTGTTTGGGCTGCTGGCTGCTGCCGCGCTGCTTTGGATCGGCATGCGAGTGGATCAAAGACCTGCCGCGGACGGATCCCCCACAGGGCTTGGCGCAGTGAAACCAAACCTGCCCTCGACAGCGAGCCCTGCGGATTTTATCCGGGGATCTCAGGCCCACTCCGACGATGATGACGTGCGGGCCGGGACCGATCCACTTGCCGGTTTTGACCCCGCCATTCGGGATTTCCGCTTCTGGGCAGTCCGCTTTGCGCGCGAGACGAATCCATCCGCGAAGCGCGGCATGATGGAGGACGGACACGCGCTTGCCCGGGGGCATCGCGAGGCAATCCGGCAATTGATCCCGACGGATCCACGGCGCGCACTCCTCCAGGCACTGCCGATGGAGTTGCGACAAGAGCTTCCAAAGGAAATCGTCGCGGAACTGGAGGAACGGATCAACACCCGAGCCGTATTCGGGGTTTACGCAGCGTTTTCGGGTGATCCGGAGCCGATCCGACGTGTCGTGGAAACCCCGGAAAAGCGCTACAACACCTTCGTTTATGGTCGGCGGCTCGCCCAAGCGACGACGAGGGATTGTTACCTGGTGGGGATCGCGGTGGACGACACGATGGCCTTGGACGAGCGGCCGCTGCGAGTTCTCGAAACCCGGGAATCGCCCGATCCGGCAAAACCCGTGGTCCGAGCCCCGTCCGATTATCCACACGGCGGATCCGCACCCGCAGCAGGGGATGAACCCACGGTCCACACCGCGCCCCCATTCACCGGCAGTGCACCGCTGGTGGAGGCTGGCGGCAATATCTATCAGCTTTGTTGTTCCGGAGCCCTGGCACCCTTCGAACGGGAGTTGATTGCTTTCGAGGGAGGCAGCGGCGGTCCGGTCCATCCGTCCCACCCCGTCAACGGCACGGATTCCACCGGCGCAAAGTCGCTGCTGTACTTGCGGCTGGCTTTTCCAAACGCTCCTCTCACGCCCCAGACCGAAGCGGCGGCCTATGACATGATGTCGCAGGTAAACGCCTGGTTTGTCGACAGCAGCTACGGCAAGCTCTACCTGCTCACGACCGTGGCTCCGCTCGTCGTCCTGCCACGCACCGAAGCCTGGTATAACACTGTTGGCGGTGTCTACACCCTTCGCGACGATGCGTTGGCCGCAGCGAAGGAGCTGGGCTACGATGGCGACGCCCACGATCACGTGATTTTCGCGTACAATGGCGGACCGGGCAACTTCAAGGGCCTGGCCAACGTCGGCGGCAAGGATGTCTGGCTAAAGAACATCAGTGTCGGAACCGCAACTCACGAACTGGCGCACAATTTCGGACTGTGGCACGCCAATTCCTGGCAAACCTCCGGCCAGTCGGTGATCGGTGCAGGCACCAATCTTGAGTACGGAAACAGCTTCGACACCATGGGAGTCGGCAGCCCGGCAAGCGGCCATTTCAATGTTTCGAGCAAGAACCAAATCCGATGGCTGGGGGATGAATTCGTCCACAACATCGGCCAAAGCGGAACCTACCGCCTGTTTGCGTTCGACCAGCCCCGGCTCGACCCCTCCCGGCGACTGGCCATCAAGCTGCGCAAGGATTCCGAACGCTTCTACTGGGCCGAGTTCCGCCAGCTCTTCGGTCCCGCGAATCCCTGGTTGCAGGCCGGCATCCTCCTCAACTGGAGTCCGTGGAACAAAAGCGCAGGAGGCACGCAACTTCTGGACACCACTCCGGGAACCGCAGAAGGATTGAGTGATGCCGCATTGACCATCGGGCGGACCTTCTCGGATTTCGACGCCGGCCTGCATCTCACTCCGGTGGGCAAAGGCGGAACGGTCCCCGAATCCATCGACGTGGTGGTGAACCTCGGTGGTTTTCCTGGCAACCAGCCACCGGCCGTGAGCCTCGCTGCGGACCAGACTTCCACCGCAACGGGCGTTGTGGTCAGCTTCGCCGCGACCGCCGCCGATCCGGATGCTGACGTGCTGGCCTATTCGTGGGACTTTGGCGACAAGACGTTCAGCAATACCAACTCCCCGCAGGTTTCGAAATCCTGGACCGCTGCAGGGGATTATGTCGTGCGCTGCCTGGTTTCCGACATGAAAGGCGGAACAGCGAGTGACTCGGTACTCGTGCGGGTGGGAACACCGGGCACATTCGCGGCCAGCGGCCAGATCACCTCCGGTGGCCAGCCCCTGCCCAACGTCCGCGTCCACAACGGGAAAAGCGGTGCCAACTACCGCGGCACCTACACGGATAGCGATGGTACTTTCCTCCTGACCGGCCTGAGTGCGGGAACGGTGACCCTGAGCGCCGTGCTTCAGGGCTATTCAATCACACCGGCTTTTGCCAATCCCATCACCGTGGGCCCGGATGTCAGCGGAGCCAACTTCACGGCCCAGGAAACCGTCCGCGTATCAATGGTGGCCACCGATCCGGCGGCAACCGAGGGAGCGGATCCCGCGACCATCACTCTGGCGCGCAGTGGCTCCACCGCCAGTCCGCTGAAGGTCCGGTTGAGCAGTATCACCGGCACCGCGGGAGAATTCGAGTATTCGATAACACCCTCCGCGACGTACGATTTCGGCCTTCTCGCATTCGTGTTCACCATTCCAGTCGGCCAATCCTCGCTGGATCTATCGATCACCGCCGCAAACGATGGTGTGACCGAGGGGCCTGAAACCCTGACCCTCGAAATTCAATCGGGCTCCAACTACGAGATTTCCGGATCAAATACTGCCACGGTGACCCTATTCGACATGGGTTCGGCCCTGCCGACGGTTAGCATCAAGGCGTTGGATGCGGATGCCGGCGAAACCGGAGACACCGCCACTTTTCTGGTGACTCGGGTCGGCGCGGCCACCAGTGCCTTGACAGTGCCGGTCAGTTTCTCCGGTAGCGCGGTCAATGGCAGCGACTACGTCGCGGTCGAAAACTCCGTCACCATTCCGGCAGGCCAATCTTCGGCGCCAATCCTCGTCATCCCGATCAACGACCCGGACACAGAGGGAGTCGAGGATGTCGCCATCACGCTCGCCGTGACTGCCGACTATCTCATTTCGCCCAACGCTGGCGTGGCGAGCGCATTCATCGTCGATGACGACATTCCAACGCTGACCCTGGTTGCGACCGATTCCGCTGCGAGTGAAACGAACCAGGATCCTGCGACTTTTGTGGTCACACGCAGCGGCGATACAAGCGCGCCGCTTGCAGTGGATTACGCGATTTCCGGCAGCGCGCAACATGGCGTGGACTACGCGGTGCTTCCCGGTGTGCTGACGATACCCTCCGGATCGAGTTTCGGCAGCATCACGGTGGTCCCCGTCGACGACACCATCGGTGAGCCGCAGCAGACCGTCGCCATCCAGATTCGCGGCGGCAGCCGCTACGTCACGGGAATTCCGTCCAGTGCGACGGCATTCATCGCCGACAACGACGTTCCCGTCGTGTCCGTCGGCGTGAGTGACGCCGCCTGCGCGGAGCCCGCCAACGCCGGCCAGTTCCGGTTCACCACCAGCGGCAGTGGCAGCGGCACTATCATCGTGCGTTACACCGTCAGCGGCACCGCAACGCCCGGAACGGATTTCACGCCCCTCCAGGGCACACTTTCCATGGGCAGAAACACCACCGCCACCGTAAACGTCAACCCACTGGATGACCAGCTTCCGGAGGATCTGGAAACCATCACGATCTCGGTCGATCCCGATCCCACCTACACGACTTTTCTCGAGAAAACGGCAACCCTCAACCTTTTCGACGATGAGCAGAACCTGGTGGACGTGACCCCGGCAGCGGGTTCGCCCGGCGAAGGCAAAGCCACCTCACTGACTTATTACCTTTCCCGGCAAGGCTCCACCGCCGCGGCGTTGACGGTGAATTTCGCCATGACCGGCACGGCTTCAAATGGAGTCGACTATCAGGCGGTTTCCGGGACGGCGGTCATTCCTGCGGGAAAAAGCAGCGTCAATGTGACTGCCGCCATCATTGATGATCCAACGCCGGAAGGCTCCGAAACAGCGGTTCTCACGCTCGCCCCTAGCCTTGTTTATGGCCTCGGAATCGCCAGTGCCACTCACCACATCACCGACAACGAAGCATCTGAGGTGCAGGTGCGCTTCAGCAACCCGACCGGCAGTTGCAATGAGGACGCCGGCACGGCGAACATTCCCCTGACCCTCAGCGCGGCATCCGCCGTCCCCGTGACGATCGATTTCGCAATCACGGGCGGGTCGGCAACCGGCGGGATCGATTACGGGGTAATCTCCGGAAGTTTGACCTTTGACCCCGGTCAAACTACGCGGGACATCCCCTTGACCATCATCGATGACCTCTTCCATGAACCGCCGCAAACGGTCGTCATCGGAATCCGCAACCCATCGAACGGTTCGATCGGAACAAGCAGTCACACATTGACGATCCATGACAACGACAACCCGCCACCCGTGACCGTCGGCTTCGCGGCGGCAGCCTCGTCCGGCGGAGAGAATTTTCCATCTGCGGTTCTGCTTGTGTCTCTCAGCGCCCCCCATTCCGCGCCGGTCACCGTGAACTACTCGGCAAGCGGAGGCACGGCGACGGGCGGCGGGGTGGATTACCGCCTTGATCCGGGCACGCTTACCTTTGCCCCCGGTGAGACGGTGAAGCCGCTGTCGATCACGATCACGGGCGATCCAATCCACGAGACCGATGAAACGATCCTCGTCACGCTGGACAGCTCCACGGAGGCCGCACTCAACGCGAACGCAACGCATGCTTTCACCATCAGGAACATTGCCGTCACCCTTGCTGTCACACCGGCCACCGGCTTGGACAGCGCCGGTCCCGGCGGAGGTCCGTTCAGCCCCGAGGGCGCAACTTATACCCTCAGCAACACCGCTGACACGCCGCTCAACTGGACGGTGAGTGCGGACGCGCCGTGGATCGACTTTTCCGCCACCACCGGCACTCTTGAACCGGGTGCCAGCATGGACGTGCTGGTCTCATTCAACCTCCTGGCTCGAGCACTCCTGCCACAGACTTGGACCGCGACAGTCGCGTTTGCCAACACGACGAACCACAGCGGCAACACCACCCGCGAGGTGAGCCTGAACGTGCAGCTGCCGCCGCCGGTAGCAAATCGAATCTCCCTCACGGGCGAAGGCGCGGTCCTTCAACTATGGGGCGTCCCCGGAACCGCAACCCTCATCGAACGTTCGCTGGATCTGGACAGGTGGGATTCCATCGGCGTGAAGACCGCACCCGCGAACGGAGTCATTGAATTCACCGACCCTTCACCGCCTGGCGGCAAGGCCTTCTACCGCAGCGGAACCCCTCAACCGTAGCCGGCGATCCAACCGAGCGCCAACCAAGCTGATATCATGATCTTCTTCCTTCTCCTGGCGGTTCAGGGAGGGTCTGCAATCTTTACGCTAAGGCGCATGAAACGCCGGGGCGCTGAGCCGTCCGGCTGGACGAAGTTGTGGGTGCCCCCGGCACCGGTATCGGTTGTTGGCGACCAGAGAGTGAGATTTTCGGATGTCTGTGCACCATAGATGAGGCCGGTGATGCCGCTGGGTTCGGTGAAGCTGACGCTCAGGGCACCGCCGCCGTGCTGGGGTGTGGGAAGGATTTCCAGATCCGGGTTGAGGGGATCCATGAGGAAGCCGAATTCAATCCCATTGGTCACGCCATCACCGTCGGGATCGGCATCCGGCAAGCCGTCGACCTGCTGGGCGAAAGGGATATTGGCAGCCCATTGGTTGTAGTTGTAGGTGGCTTGGACGCCAAGGGTGACATCCACCCCCGCGCCGGGGACGTAGATCACATTTCCCTGCAAGGTGAGGGGCAGGCCGGTGATGGAAACCGCATCGAAGCTTCCTGTTAGAGCGCTGCCGCCGACGACACGCCAGGTTTGTCCCGAAACGGGGATGAAGCCGTTGCTGTGGTCGAAATGGACATGCAGGGTGCCGCCGAGGATGGAAGCAGCATTGATTTGCAGTTTGCCGGAGTTGTCCGGACTGGATGGTTCACCGGTGATGATGACCTTGGTTTTACCGGCGATGGGTTGGGTGAATGCCAAGCTGGAGGTGAAGACGCTGCCGCTGGCCAGGATCAGGGTGCCGGGGTTGGAAAACGCTCCGGTTGTGGGGAAGTCGCGGCCCGTGGCGAGTTCGAGTTGGCCGGAGTTGGTGTGAAGTGTGGAAAGTTGGGTCCAATTGCCAAGAGGGCCGTCAAGCGTGATGGCGGCGGCGTTTTCCGTGATGTTTCCGCCGGGCAGGGTCATATTGGCGGTGGCGGTGCGGCCGCGTACCAGATAATTGCCGCCACTGAGGACGCCGCCAATGTTGTTGGTCAGGGTAGCGGTTCCAGCGATCGTGCTGCCATCCAACGCTTCGACACGTCCGCCCGGAGCAATCGTGAAATTGCCGTTGAAAAGGCGCAGAATGCCGCCGTTTTCCGCACGCAGGACGCCGCTGTTAGCCAGGGTAATCGGGTTGTTTCCCAGATTGAGTTCTCCGGCCGGGACATTGGCGACGATGGAACTGGCTGCCGAGACGGCGACTTCCAAGCCGGGATTCTGGCCGATGAATCCGAAGCCTTCCAGCCGTTGGTTTTCCAGAGTGAGCCGAACGTCGCTGCCGCCAACGTAGCCGAAAGCGATTCCCGATTCACTCAGTCGGAGAGTGCCACCACCGGAGAAGGTTGTGTCGCCTAGGAGTGTCAGCGTGTTATTGTTCCGTATCAGGCCGGTGTTGGTGATGGTGCCATCCGCCGTCCAGCCACCGGTCGCCTTCACCGTGCCCTCGATGCGCAGGTTCTTGATCCCGCTGGAGAGAATATCCACGATGCCGTCGCCGACGCTGCGCAGAGTGCCTCCCGTGATGCCCGTGTTGCCCAGGTTACCGCTCAGCCTGACCGTGGAGCCCGCCAAGGATTGGATGACACCGCCGGTGTTGTTGAGAAACTCTCCAAGATTCAGGAAGAACAGCAGCTCGCCACCGTTTTCCGCTTGGAGAAAACCTTGGTTGGTGAAACCGGCCGCTGGGGGGTCGATCCTAAGGGTGGCGGCATTCACATTCGCCTTCACACTCGCTTGCGGACTCACCACCACGCTCAAAGTGTTGGCACAAAGATTTCCCCGACCTTCGATGGTTTGGTTGCCGAGGGTGAGCGTTCCGTCGCCGCGGATGGCTCCGTCGTAGGTATCTCCAGCGAGGATGGCTCCACCGCCGTTCATGATGGTCGGACCGGAAAAATAGAGTCCGGCGGTTAGGGTGTCGCCTGCGATGATCCTTCCTTCATTGATGACGCTATCGCCGATATGCAAGGCATTGCCAGGATCTCCCCGCACGGTTCCCTTGTTGGTCAGTCCGGACATGACATTGAAGCTGAGTCCTTGGAACCGGATCTCCCCAGTCCCGCTGGTGTTGAGGATTCCGCCCTCGACGGCCGCGCTCAAAAACCGGACGGTAGAAGTATCGTGGGCGTGCACGAAACCTCCATGGTTGTAGAAAGTGCTGTTGAAGGCCATCGACACCAGCAACGTTCCTCCTCCGCTCGCCTGAAAGGTGCCGCTATTGTAAAGACGGTTCTCCATGTCAGGGCGCGCGACTCCATTGACCTGCAGGGTCTCTCCGGCGTAGTTAGCACCGATCGATCCCTCATTCCTGAGGCCCATGTTGGCGGCTCCGATCAGGCCGGACCCCGTGATGCTGCCGTCCCGCTGCCAGAGCGCTCCGGGTCCGTAGATTTGTGCCTGGCCGCGCATCGTGAGCGCCCCGCCACCGGTCTTGAAAGTATGGAAAACCGTCAGGTACAAACGATTGTTCAACGCTTCAGTCATGTCGAGCGTGCCGGCGATCTGGAGTTGGTCGGCGGTAAGCACCGGCGGCGCGCCGGTTATCCCAAGTTGCTTTGCCTCGGTGATGCGCAACGTGTCGCCGGAGCTGATGAACAGTCCGCGGATGGAGGCATCAACCGCAAGACTGACGGTGCTTTGCTGTCCCGGGTTTTGATCAATGTAAACGTTGTCAGTGGTCTGAGGTGGCACACCTCCACTCCAACCGCCGCCACTATTGTTCCAAGTGCCAGTAGCGGCACCTTCCCAAATTCGGGATTGCGCGTGGCTGATTCCAGGCAGCAGGAGGGCGGCGGGTAGAAGCGAAGTGATTGAAACAAGGCGGCGGAGCAAAGGATCTGTTTTCATCGCGGTGGGGGGAAATTTTAGCAATAGGAAAACTGTTTGGAGTGGATTGAATTTTGCAAGAACAAATTTGTGCCAAAAGAAGGAAGCCATGGCATCTGGCTTGAGCTGTCATCAATGGGTTCATTTCCACGAAAAGACCTGCAGATCGCGCGGCGACTTCACCCCGGCACACGGAGCCCATTTCCCTTCGCACCAGTGTTGGACACGGTCATTTCTCCGCCAGCGTTCCTTGGGTAAGGCCGGGTTTTCAATGGGCGCGGACCTGTTCGATCGCGACCAAACGCAGATCCTCCTGACATGAGTCGGGATGACTATCAGAACTTGATGTTGAGGCTGGTGTAGATGCCAGCCGTCGCGACGTCGTAGGAAAAATCGCCATTGGTATAGTCGGTGTGCAAGTAGCGGTAACCGAGTTCCGCGGAAACGTGGCTGGTGAAGTTATATCCGACGGTGGCCTGCACGCTCCAGGCAAAATCCGAGCCGACGCTGAAGCCACCGATATCTCCCCGGCCGGCGAGAAACCACTTGTCATTGATGTTCCATTGCCCGCGAAGCCCGACGATGGGATCCACCCAGTCCTCGTCAGCGGATGAGTCGGTCGGGAGACCATTGGCGAGTTGAGTGTTGATGCCCGCCGCGAGCTTCTTTTCGGATTTGCGTACGCGGGCTTCGGCCCTTTCCACATCCGCTTGCAGCGTGGCATCGACCGAGGCACGGAGTCGGGCGACTTCCAACTCGGCGGTGGCCGCGGCCAGTTCCGCCCGTTGCGCTTTTACGGCGCGGGTGAATTTGTTGGCCTCGAACTCGCGGACATCAAACCCGTTGTTGCGGCGGATTTCGTCCAGCCGCCGCTTGAGGTCGCGTTTCACCGCGGCATCCGCCTCCGCCGTGATGTCGGCCGTTAGCTGGGCTTCGATGGCGGCACGTTCCACGGCGGATCCGGCTTGGTAAGCGGCGGCCACAGGCTGGGCGATCGCAGCGGCACGTTGTTCCATGCCGGTGACGACGCGGGCGCTCGTGCTGTCGCTAACCGCCTGAATTCCGGCATTGTCGAGGGATCCGTTGAAATCCAACCTCAGGCTGTTATAGCGGATCCCGCCGTAAACATCGACAAAGCCGCAGGGGCTTTCGTAGAGCCGATAGGCGACGGAGAGTTCCCCGAGGAACTGCTTCAGGTCGATGTCCACGTTGTCGTAGAGCGGTCCCGGCGGATTACCGGAGGCACCGAGATCTGCATAAAAGCCGTCCGCAATGATTCCCCAACGACCCTTGCGGGCTTCGAGCCTAAGCGCGGCAGCCATCTTGATATTGTCGAAGATGTCGCTGAAGGACGCGTCTACATCCGAGGTCAAGGGTCCGGCGCCGGTGGTACCATCGATCCCTGTCAGCCAGCCATACATCGAACCTTCGAAGGTCCATGGGGAAGCGGCGGGCGGAGTTTCGACGACCGGGCTTTCGGTGACGCCACCGACGGCCGTGCTGAGAGTGGACGTTAGAACGAGGGCGGTGGCGCGGATGGTCCGGTTTCTGTGTTTCATGGTGATGAATTCGAGTGGTTTTACAATTGAAAGAATGCGGGAGGGCTGTCGAGAGTTAACCAGAACGGGGGCTTCAGGGTCGGATGGAGAGCACCTTGAAGCATGGCACCTTGGTAAAATGGGAACCGGTTCCGCCATTGGACCATGGTCCAATGGGGAGCCGACACTGGACCGCCTCCTCTGATAGTGGCAGTGGAGTTCCGCCGCAGACCGTGTTCGTGGCGGTGAGGAGGAGGGAGGTGGCGGGCTTCATGGCGCAGAGTGACGCGGGCGATTTTCTCGGCGGCGATGCGGGAGGCGACCTGCTCGAGCTTGACGGAACGCTCGGCGGTCAGGCGGTCATCCGGAGCAGTGGCGGTTGCGGTGGCTTCCGTGAACTTCCGCTCGGCCTGCTGGTCTTCCTGGGGCCTGTCGCGGGCGGCTTCGATTTCCGCGGCGAAGATGCGGAGCTGGGCTTCGGCGGTGCGTTGCGAGTTCGCCAGCGTGGCGAGAGACTCGCGGACCTCATCCAACAGCAGAATCGAGTGGGGGGGCGGCTGGGAAAATCCGCGCCATTCACTGCCCACCTGCACGGCTTTTTCATGCTCGCCCCGCGCCTTTGCAGCGACTTCGGTGGCGGCGAGGTGAAACTGGCAGAGCGCCTCGAGCTGTTGGAGCCGCTCGCGCAATGCTGACTCGGCATCGCCCGGCAGGGCGCTGATCTCCGAGCGGACGGTGGCGAGGCGTTTTTCGATTTCCGGGCGATTCGAGAAATCATTCATCAACGCATCCTCGGCTGCGAGCCACGGGGTGAGCGCGAGGCACGCGGCTAACAGCAATCCGCGTAGGAACGCCACGACGGCGACGGGGATTTTTGGGGTGATTTCCGACACGACTATTCCAAGTGATGATGCAGGATGCGGCGGGCTTCGGAGATACCTTCCGGATGCTCGTGGGAACCATGGCCGGAGGGAACGATTTTTTCGGAAACCGCGCCATCGAGGTGGGAACTCCAGTAGGCCACGACGCCGTCCGAAGAGTCGGGAGTGTCGCCCTTGCCGCGATCTCCCATGATGCTGTGATAGGGAATGCGTGGCGTGATGGGGTGCTTGTTGATTTCGACGACGAACGGATTGGTCGGCGAGAGCGTGCCAATACTGTTAGGCGCGTTCTGCATGGCAAGTCCGGCGATGTCGGCGGTGGCTGCGGAGAGTGCGACATTCCGGACATCGGCAACCAATCCCGGCATCCTGACGAGGCGCGAGGCGGTGCGGCCGATCCAGTTGGTGGCGAGGATGGATCCACGGTGAGGACCCGAGTAGAACACCGCGCGGTCGATTTCCTTGCGGTCTTCAAACACCAGCGCTTTCAGCAGGACCTCCCTGCTTGCACCGGTGAATTTCGTTTCCGAAGGCTTGTGCCCGAATGCCTTGATCCAGAGGTCATCCCCGACATCGGTGACCATCAGGCGGCTGATCATGCTGCCCATGCTGTGGCCGATGATCACCATGTTCTTGTGGCCGGGAAAATCGTGTTTCACCTGATCAAGCTCGCGGCGGAGCAGGGAACCGGAGTAGGGGTAAGGATAACCGCTGGGATAACTGAAGACCCAGAACTGATAGTTATTCCGGATCTCCGGATCCTGCAGGAGTTGGAAATACATCGGCGCGAAAGTGGCCGGTGTGCTGTCGAGACCGTGGACGAGGAGCACCGGGATGCGCTTCGGGTCGTAGGGCTGCAAGAAGTTGAGGTTCGCAGTGTCGTTGTAGCGGGAAGGGCGGAGCAGGCGGGCGAGCCCGAGTTTGTCGATGCGGGCCTTGGAGAGTCCGAGCATGACAGCGGCTCCGAAGTCGGCGGCGAGCGGGCGGGATTTGCCGGCGAGGTTGACGGTTTCCACCTGATAGGGATCGATGAGTTCGAGAATTGCGGTGTTTCCCTCGAAGCGGACGATGGCGGTGAGATTGCGCAGCGGGAGGTGCTTGCGCATTTGTTGATGGCCGAGTCCCTCGAACGAAGTCACCAGCACGAGTGGGGCACCGATTCCGGCGACATTCGCCTGATGTGCGGCATACTTTCCCTTGAAATCGAGCGTGTCGGCGGGGAACAACTGGTCACGGAGGGGCGCGGTCCCGGCAGGAGCGCGGCCTTTCAATCGCTGGATGCCACCCGCACCCGGGACCGGCATGGGCGCGCTCCATGGATCCGCGCCGCTGGCTTCGAGGTAATCTATCAGGCGTGCGACGGAGTAGTTGTAGGTGGGAATGGCGGAAAAATCGCCTCGGCGGATCCGCTCATGGGTCTCGCGGATGGAGACGAGTTGACTATCAAATCCAGTATTCACGGCGGGAGCGCCCACCGGGACGACGGGCGTCACCATCCTCACGGCAACGGGTGCGGAACAGTGAGACAGAAGCATCACGCCAAGTGACGCTACGAGCGCGCGGAGCATGGAGGGGGATTTGGGAATGAGAAGCTGTTTCATGATACCTGAAGCATTTTTGTTAGAAATCCGGGGCCGGCCCTGAGACCAGCGAGAGCAGTGAAACAGCGCTCGTCATGGATTCATCATTTGTTCGCGAACCAGTCGATAGGGAGACGGATCAATCCCGAGATCTCCATGAAACGGCCTGTCAAATGCGAGGATCAACATGATGACAAGGCCCACGAAAACCGACAGCAGCAGCACCTGCGTGGCATGCAATCGGATATCATGCACCTTGAAGAGAAAGGTGGACCCCAGGCTGATGCACGCACCGAAGGTGATCACAAACCAGAGGGCGCTGGGGAGCCTGACCAGCATGGCATCCAAGCGCAGACGGCGGACCTCTATCAGTTGGTTGTAAGCCCGCAGCGCCTCGGCATGGAGGATACTCTGCGATTCATTCGCGGGCTGGAAGGCGCACAATGTGGTTTGGAAACGGTTCATCCACTTGACTCCACCGGTCGGGTGGGTGCCATTGCGTTGCAGCGGCCAGGCTTCATTGATCAGATAATCCGTGTAGCCATGCAGTTCGTCCCTCAGTTCGGTGCGGATCGGCTCCGGGTATCCACTCACGTCGCGATAGAGCCCGCCAACGCGGCTTGCCTCCATCGAGACCACCCCGGAAACTTCGGAGTGGGTTTCCCAGACGCTTACAGCAACAAGCGCCACGGCCAAGCCATAGAAGACCATGATGGCCTGAACCATCGCTCCTGAGAATTCCGAATCCTCAGGTGAAACTTTCAGACGCGGAATAACGATGCGGCGAACCAGGATCAATCCAACCAAGGAATAGAGACACAAGCTGCCAATGATCAGGCAGCCGGCAACTGGCAACGGAACATGGAAAAGAAATTCAGGCATCAGTCGGGAAGCAGGCACTTCGCCCGCTGGAGGAAACCGCTCTCAGTGTAGTAAATACGGTGCTTGCCGGGATTCGGGGTTGGCAGGAGCGGTGCCACCATCGCCTTGCGGATCTCGTTTTCCATGCAGGTGATTTTGAATCTATCGGAATGAAAAAGGGAAGATGGAATTCCGGATGATCATTGCAATCATTCCTCGACCGACGTCCAGTCTTTGGTGGGATTGTAATCGGCAATTCCGGCGGCGAGTTTCGCAGTTTCCGGGCCGAGATCGCTCTCATGAACGTCACCGTAGTGATTCATGATGAAAGTCATTACTCCGGTCTTCGAATACTCGGCAGGCCAGGCAACCAACGCAAAGCCTCCGATGAAATGGTCGTTGATGAGGTAGTCATACTTGCCACCCGGGGCGGCATCGCCTTGGGCGGTTAGAATCTTGTAATGATAGCCGGCGTGGGTCGATTCCGGATCCTTGATTTCCGGGCCCGCCGGGCTGGGTTCCTCGCCTTTTGCCGTGTCGGCGGACCAGTGGAGGCCGTCATGTTTTCCGGGAGAGCTCTGGAATTTGCGGGCGAACTGCCGGACTTCCGTGCCGTCACGGGGAACGGCTGCGTAATGGCGCTGGGCATCCGGATAGGCGCGCAGGTTGGCGATGGTGGTGAGTTCGTTCTCACCGATGCGGCGCTTGACGATTTCCCCGATGCCGGTTTCCGGGTCGAACTGCCAGCCCTTGTCGGTCTTCACGATGGGCACGGGAAACGGCCAGGCATCGGCTCCGATGACCATCGTGACGGAGTTGTCGTCGTTGTCACGGAAACGACGGCGCTCGATGGCCATGGCGGCGACTTTGGCGCGGAGTTCCTTGTCGCGCTCCGGATCCGCGGTGCCGATAAGGTCCTTGTACTTGTCCCCGAAGATTTCGAGGATGGCCTTTTGTTCGCCGTTCTTCGCGGCAGTGATGAAGGCGTCCGAGGCATCGACGGGGGTTTCGAAGATCTTCGGCGGGATGGTGGCTGACTCCTCCGCTAGGACGGGTGAGAACAGACAAAGAGCGAGGAGATGGAAACTGATAAAATTTTTCATGATTATGGCGGTTGACTTTTCCGGTTTGGGTTCAACGTCTGCTGCGGCCGTGGCCACCCCCGCCGCCGCCGCGACTTGCGCCGGACATGCTTCGCTCGCCGCGGGCGCTTTGGCTATG
>JBGSOI010000056.1:0-11899 GCA_041739215.1 Akkermansiaceae bacterium | reverse complement strand
GCTGGTCGGTGGCAAGGGCCGTGGCGCCGCCCGCGTCAATGGCCGGCGAGCCTTCCTGAGGCGGCATCGTCTGGGTGGAGCCGCCGTAATTGCCCAGCGGGGCGAGCAGCGGTGCCAGGTTGAGGGGAGCAGGGCCGGTCGTTGTCGCAGTGGGACGGTCTTCCACGATGCTTTGCACGAGGTTTACGCCGGTGAAAGACAGTGCCGCAAGCTGGCTCAGGATATCACCTCCGTCGCCGCCAGCCGTGTTGCCCGCGAGGATGCTGTTATGGAGCGTAAGCGTGGTGGATTTGCTGAAAACGGCGCCGCCATAGTTGGCGCTGTTGTTGGAAAAGGTGCAGTGGATCAGCGATGTCAGGTTACGGCATTGCAGCGCGCCGCCGAAGCCGCCCGTATTGCCGGAAAAGGTGGAGTTTTCCACTAGCAGAGTGCCGTCATTGAGAATTGCTCCGCCCTCGAACCCCGTGTTGCCGGAAACGGTGCAGCGCGAAACCAACAACGAACTGCCGACAGCCGCGTAGATGGCCCCGCCAGAACCGCCATTCCCGCCGGTGAGCGTGAGGCCCACGAGGGTCACATTGCCGCTGGCGCCGATGTTGAAAATGCGGCTCGCGTTGTTGCCGGAAATCGTCAGCCCCCCCGCCAAGGCGGAGGCGTCAATGGACCGCGTGGTATTGAGAGAAATCTCGCCGCTGGTCAGCGTGAGGGTCTGGCCGGATAGGGCGCTGTCAAAGACCATGGAGGCTCCGGCGGGAGCGCTCGCCACAAGATCGCGCAGGGAGCTGGGGCCTGAGTCTGCCGCTGTGGTCACAACCACGCTCAGGCTGCCGCCGGTGTTGTCGAGGTTCGGATCGGAGCCGCCGCCGGTATTTCCCGCCAGAATGGTGTTTTTGAGCGTGAGCGAGCCGGCGTTGCGGATGCCACCAGCGCCTTCAAGGCACTCGTTGCCGCTGATGGTGGAGTCGTTCACCGTCAGGCTGGCGCCGCTCTGGTTGTAAATCGCGGCGCCAGAGTTGCTGGCCACATTGCCGGAGAGCGTGCATTGGTTGAGCGTCAAATTTCCGGTATTGAAAATGCCGCCGCCCTGGTCCGGGTCATAGACGCCCTCGGTGATGTCGCCGTTGTTGGAAATCGTGCAGCTATGGAGCGTCAGGGTGCCGGCATTGAGAATGCCAGCGCCCTGAACAGCATCGTAGCCTTCCCTGATCTCCAGACCGCGCAGCACCACTGTCTGCCCCCCCGTGACCTCCAGAACCCGGCCGTAGCCGAGAAGTTTGATCCCGGCCGGCAAGGCCGAAGCGTCGATGGTGAGGTTCTTGTTGAGCACCAGCGTGCCGGCGAGTTGGATGCTCTGGCCGGAGAGGGCGGGTGCGAAGACGATGATGTCCGAGGTTGCCGCAGCCGCCACAAGCTGGCTGAGCGAGCCGGGACCGGTGGGGTCGGTATTCGTCACCGTGAAGGTGGCCGCCTGCGCGGCGGCGCAGAGGGTGAAACAGGCGGCGAGGAGTCGCATGGCAGTGGGGAGGATGTGGTTTTTCATGAGGGTTTGGGGCTGCTGGGAATTTGCTTTCTGGGGGAGCCCCCTGAAAGAGCCCTTGCGTCGGACCAGAGAGTGGGGAAATGGGGGTGCAGGGGACGGGGAGTTTGGGTAAAGCTGGAATGCTGAAAGAAAGATGCCCGGCGGAACACCGCAATCTGGCGGAACAATCCACAGAAATTTTCAGCCGTCGCGAACGTAGTTTTCCGGAGAGCTTTGCCAAGATTGATTTTGGCAGCGGTTTTCTGGCAGCTGGTGGTTTTAGCTTCCTGCTTGTTAGGTGGACTCGAGAACCAAGATGGTTTTGAAGTGCCGGAGGATTGAGCGGGCGAGTTCGCAGGCGATGGGATCGCTGCGAATATGGCGGATCAACTCGCGCCAAGTGGGCAGCGCTGCGGACCGGCGGGATCGGGTTTCGATTTGATCGAAGCGCTGGAAGAGGTGAAGCACAGGTAGAATGATATCGGGGGAGGCATTCCCGAGGTCGGTGAACTTGTGGCAACCACGGCATAAAAAAGACGGGCATGAATGCCCGCCGCACCTAACGCGATTGACCCGCCTATCTGCGGTGGGGACTGACTCCCATCAGGACGCCCATCCGGGCCAGGAAATAGAGGATGTAGCACTTGTTCTCGTTCCTGAGCACACTAAGCAGGTGGCAATTCCCGGAGAGTTTCGTGCCGGTGACCTCAAGCACTTTGCGGGCGATGTCCTCCATTTCGGCAATCGAGAGAAAGCGTTTGATCGGGACCGGATGGAACGCAACGGGCGGCGTGACGTGTGTGTGCCAGGAGACAAAAGTGAGATGGCTGACGGGAAACGGTGGGGAATTCAGGTTGCCATTGCTGTCGTAGGGATCTCCATCACTTGGCTGGCCTTCCAAAACAGGAGCGCCGGGGGCTTCGTTGCAGGAGCAGAAGGGCAACTCCGTTCCCGGCAGGCCCGGCAGCCAGAGGAAGACCTGATCGGATGGGAAAAGCGGGTGGGCTGCGGTCGCGGCCTTCTTGGGGATGTACTTTTCCGCATGGGTAAGGGGTGCGATTTTCATGATGGTTCTAATGATTTTCGTGGCTGCTGTGTATGTTAGATTCCCGAGGGTCGGATTGGCAGGCATTGCCAATTCGGAAGTCGTGAACATCAGGACGATGGGTCGTGAGTTCAATCGGTGGATTCCAAGTCCTTCCATGGGGGAATGCCCTAGACCGGCCCGGCAGGGCAGTGGGAAGGGAGCTGAAGTCTCTCTAACGGCAGTCCTGGCGGAGCCGCGGCAGGACTATTTCCTAACCAACCTGGATCCAATCGCGAGGCCTCCGACGACGAAAATTCCAATCCCAATGGCGATCCACAAGGAACGGGAGGTTCCCGGTTTGAGGTCGTCGTATTTGCCGGCAGCTGCAGTGGCTGAGGGCGCGGTGGGCTTGGTTTCGGCGGCAGCCTTGGGCAGCGGATCTGTAAGGTCGGCAACGGTGACTGGCGGCTTGCCGACTTCGCCACGGAGCGCTGCGACGGCGGCCGCCGTGACCGCCGGCGCGGAATTGCCGAACGAGTTGCGGACGTAAGTAAGGACGGCGGCGATCTGCTCGTCGTTCTGATAGGCGAGGGCCGCCATGCCGGCGGGGAAATTGTATTCCTGACCCTTGACCTTGATCGGACCTTGGAGCCCGCGGAGTTGGATGCGGATGAGGTTCTCCGCAGGGCCGTTGACCCACTCGGACCCGGCGAGCGGGGGACCGGCAGCGGTGCCTTCGCCTTGCTGGCCGTGGCAGGCTCCGCAGACGATGAACTGCTGTTGGCCGGTTTTCAGGATGGCCGGGTCAACACCGGTGGCGGCAGGCTGCGAAACTGCGAGCGTGGCCGAAACAGCCAGCGTGGCCGGATCGAACGGGGTTGGGGTCGCGACCGGTGGCGGCGATTCCGCTCCTTGGTCGAGGCTGGCGAGCCAGGCGATGATGTCGCGAAGTTCACTGGCGCTGAGGAGGCCTCCCATCGGCGGCATCGGTGAGGCGGGCGGGGTGAAGTTGGTAATGTCGCTGCGGCTGACGCGCAGGGATTTCCCGGCGGCATCGATGTCAATGTGGTCGGTAGTTTCGGCGATGAGATTTCCACTGAGGCTGCCACCGTTTTTGAAATCGATGAGCACTGCTCCGAAGCCGGGGGTGATGACGGCATTGGGATTCACCATGGATTCGAGGAAATAGCGGCGGTCCGGGAAACGCTTGGCGATGCCGGCAAGGTTGGGTGCGGTTTCGCCGCCGATGGAGTGACCGCCTTCGGAGCGGTGGCAGCGTTTGCACTCGCTGGCCGGATGGGAGGTGAAGAGTGCGGCTCCGGCTTCCGGGTCGCCGCCTTCGAGCGAGCTGTTCCACTTGGCGAGTGGGTCGGGATTTTCGGCGAGGGATTTTTCGAGCGCGGCAAGGGCGGCTTTGACGTTGGAATCGCTCCGTTTCGCGGCCGCAGTGGTGAGTTCGATGGCGGCTGGAGAGATCCCATTGGCGGCGCGGAGTTCATCGATTTTTTTCGTAAAAATGGCGTCAACCGGCTTGCCGGGAAGATTTGCGAGGATATCCCAAGTTTTCTGGGCTCGCTGGGCACTGGGGGAATTGACGGCTGCTTGGAGAGCAGGAATGGCGGCTTCGGGCGAGAGCCTGGCCATGGCGGTCAGGGCCGTCATAACGACCTCGTCGGAAGGGTCGTTGGCGATTTCAGTGAGGAAGGTGTCGAGGTTGGCAGGCTTGTTCCAGATGAGCAGGTCAAGGGCGGCGGCACGACCTTCGGCAGGCAGGGCTCCATCCGTAATAAGTTTGCTGAGGGCGTCATTGTCGAATCCGGGGATTTTCAGATCATAGTGGGCGACGAGACCCAAGGCGGCAGTGAGGACGAAATCCCGTTCCTTGAGCAGACCGGGCAGCGCCGCGACGAGTGCGGGCCGGATTTCTTCAAGATTGCGTTTTTCCAATGGCCTCCAATGGCCGGTGAGCTGGTCCGCTGGGAAAGGTTCGGTCCAGAGGGCGAGCAGGCGCAAGGCTTCCTGACGGACCTTGTCCGGGATCTGCGGATCGGCGGCAAGCTTGAGGACGCGCTCGATGTTTTCCGGAGTGCCGATGCGGAAGGCGTTGTGAACCAACCGCCGCAACATGAAAGGCGACCACTCACGGTCCGACAGATCGTCGAGCAAGGCGGCGACCTGTGGGCGTTGCGAGATCATGTCATTATCGCAAATGGCGCGAATCGCTTCGTCCGCGACCTTGGGATCGGCGTCGCGGATAAAAGCGGAAATGGCGGAGCTATTCATGCGGCGCAGGGCGACGGTGGCTGCAAGACGCACGGCGGAGGACTCATGGCTATTCAGGGCGCTGAGGATTTTGGGTTTCTCGGCCATGTGCTGGAGGGCGAAAATCCCGGCGTGGCGAAGATGGACGTCGCGGTTGTTATTTTCCGCGAGCATGTCGCAGATCGGGCCGTAGTAGGCGATCATCTTGCGTTTGCCGGCGAGGATGGCGGCGAAGAAGCGGACGCGCGGTGACTCGTCTGCGAGCAGCGGGCCGAGCGCGATCGGGGCGGTGGGGTTCTTCGCATCGGCCAGCACGCGGAGGACTTGGCTGCGGATTTCCGGATTCTTGTCGTGAAGCAGGGTTACGAGATTGGCTTCGGCCTCCGTCGTGATTTTCGCGACCGGGATGTTGCCAAATTCCGAATTGGGCAATGCCGCAGAACCGCGGCGGGTGATGATACCCAGACCCCAGATTCCGTGGACGCGGACGATGAAATTCGAGGATTTGGTGGCATCGGTGAGGTGCTTGAGTGCATCGCTTTTGCGGGTCAGGGCAAGTTGGGCCCGCAGGCGGATCCGGGCGTCGAGGTGCTTGAGGAGGTTCGCGAGTTCAGCGGAACCGCGTTGCTCGAAGCCCTCCTTCATGATCTTTGCGCTACTCGCGACGTCCGCGGCATTCCAAGTCTTGTCCCCGGCGTCTAGCGAAAGCAGACGTCCGTCATCGTGGGTTTTCCAGCCGGTGATGAAGTCGCTGATGAAAACCTTCCCATCCCACGAATATTCCACGTCGGTGGCGCCGATGCCCCAGACTAACGACCGGGCGTCGGTCATTTCCATGCCCGCGCCCTTGGGTTTCATTTCAAATGACCAGATTCCGGAATTCGCCGACCCGCCACGGTAGTCGCAGATGAGGAAACGCCCGGCTTCGCTTTCCAGAAAGCCCACGCCAGGATGGGCGGTCAGTCCGGACGGCCCGGATGACAAGTGGGCAATCGGCGGCAGGATGAATGCGGGCTGCTCCGAATTCTCCAGTTCCCACATTTTCTCATCCATCCAACGGCTCGGCGGGCGGTTCTTGAGGCCGATCTGGCGGTGGAACGAATGCATCGTCTGATGCTCCATCTGCCAACCGGTATCGCCACCCTCGACGAGATAGACGACCCTAGCCGCGTCGCCTTGGTCCGAGTTGTTATCGACGGAAAACGCGTTGCCCAGCACGTCGAAGGCGATTTCCTTCGGGTTGCGCAGGCCGGTGTGGAAAACTTCAAAGCCCGTGCCGTCGGGCTCGAAGCGGAACGCCGCGCCCTCGTTCGGGTATTCGTATGTCACGCCCTCCTTGGTGACGACACTCAGCCCGCGGTCGCCCACGGTGCCGTAAATCCGCCCGTCCGGGCCGAGCGCGAAGCCGTTCAAGTCGTGTCCGGAAAGCGAGACGCGGACGCCGAAACCATCTTCCACCACTTTGCGCTCGTCGGCCGTGCCGTCGCCGTTGGTGTCGCGCAGCATGTAAATTTTCGGAATGCAGGCGAAATAGAGGCTGCCTTCGTAATAAAAAACGCCCGCTGCCGTGCCGTCGAGGACGTCGTTGAAGCCGTCGGCAAAGACCTTGGACTCGTCGAGCTTGCCATCGCCATCCGTATCGGCAAGGCGCCGTATGACCTCGGTCTGTTTGGTGAGTTCCTCGATGGGGAGCTTGTGCTTCCATTTTTCATGGAGTGCCCGGCGGTCGCTGGTTTTCTTTGCGGCCAAGTCGTCGAGATACCAGTAAAGGCGGTCCCGGTCGTCCTCGATGCCCTCGCGGAATCGATGGGTCTCGGCGACATAAATACGACCCTGGTCATCGAAGGTGATCGCGGTGGGAGCAGTCAGTTGCTGATCCTTGTGCGTGGCCTCGATTTTCAGGGTGCTGTCGATCGGAATATTCGCCCCGGCCACCACGGTGGTGGGCATCAAACCATCGACGAACGCCTTGCCCTCGCGCGTCGTTGGCGGGAATTTCTGGTTTGGAGCGCCAGTGAAAATGATCTGATCCACGCCGATGAAGCCCCAGGTTCCGGCTTCGTCGTCAATCAGGCGGATCTTCGCTTGCCGGCCCTTGAGTTCGGACACGTCCCACAGCGCCGCGGTCATGCGGAGACTGCGTTTTCCCACCGCTTCGCGGACGACTTTGCCGTCGATGACAAGCTGCGCCGCGGTTTTTCTCGCATGGTCGCCCCCAGCGATGAGAAACGTGATGTATGGCTCTTTGATCGTGAATTCCGGCGATGTCAGGCTTCCTTTGGCCGCGTCGCCACCGTGGGCGGAAGCGGCCAAGCTGTCATTCGAGTAGTCGGTGAACGGTTTCTCCATGCCATCCGATCGGCCCGTGATCGGAGCCAGTCCGAAGGCGCTGCCCTCGACTTGCCAAACGTCGAATCCATCGCCTTCGAAGGTTTGGAAAACCTCGGTGGCAGCGGGCAGGGAGGCTGTCAGGGCGAGCGTGGCAAGAGTCGTGCGGATCATGAGTGATTCAGGGTTTTGACGCGCCACTATTGCCGGGCGAATCCGGATTGCCAACCGCAAAGCTGGCCGTCCAGCCCCGTGAAACGAGGGCTTGCCCGCAATCATCAGAGCCTTCAGATTTTTCCACCTTGCGCGGAAATGGTTTCCGCCTCAGAACCCATTTCCTCCGATGATCCTCACCCGCCGTCCGTTTCTCAAGACCGCGCTTGGCGCGTCGCTCGCGACTCTAACCGCACGTGCCCAGGAATCGCCACCGCCTGCGAAGAAACTCGGTTGGGCGCTTGTCGGCCTCGGCTCGCTCAGCACCCATCAGATCGCTCCGGCTCTGCAGAAAACCCAGCACTGCCAGCTCGCCGCCGTGGTCACCGGCACGCCGGACAAGGGAGTCAAATGGCGCGAGAAATACGGCCTCGCCGCGGACAAGGTGTATTCTTACGAGACCTTCGACAAGATCATCGACGATCCCGCCATCGACGTGGTTTACATCGTTCTGCCGAACGGCATGCACCACGAGTTCACACTCCGCGCGGCCAAGGCGGGCAAGCATGTTTTCTGCGAGAAGCCGATGGCTAACAGCGCAAAGGAATGCCGGGAAATGATCGCCGCCTGCGAGGCGGCGAAACGCCGGTTAGGGATTGCCTACCGCTGCCAGTTCGAGCCGCACCACCGGGAGGCGATGCGCTTCGCACGTGAGCAGGTCTTCGGCCCCCTCAAACATGTGGATGCCGGCTTCGGCTTTGCCATCGGCGATCCGAAACAATGGCGGCTGCGCAAGAATCTGGCAGGCGGTGGCGCGATGATGGACGTCGGCGTTTACGCCATTCAAGCCTGCCGCTATCTGGCAGGCGCGGAACCGGTGGAAGTCACCGCCCTCGAAACCAAGACCGACCCCGTCAAATTCGCCGAGGTCGATGAGACCATCGCCTGGTCGATGAAATTTCCCTCCGGCGTCACCGCCAACTGCGTGACCTCCTACGCTTTCAACGGCCGCGACGATTTCAGTGCTTACTGCTCGAAGGGCCGGTTCGGCATGAAGCCCTGCTACGGCTACTCGGGGCAAACCGGCTGGACCTCCGATCCGAAAATCCCTCTGACGTTTCCCGCCACCGATCACTTCGTCGCAGAGATGGATGCGTTTTCGCTGGCGATTCTTGAAGGAAAAACGTTTGAACCTTCCGGCGCGGAAGGACTGAAAGATCTGCAAGTCGTGGAAGCGATCTATCGATCCATCGCCAGCGGGAGGAAGGAAACCGTAAGCACCTCTTGACGCGCCGCTTGGCGGGTGTTCAAAGATTCATGCGGCAAGTCAATATGGTTGACCGTCCCGCGCCAGACCGTTGAGGAGGCCTCCCGAATTTCGCTTCGGCCCGAAGCGCTTCGCGCGGAATTTCAGGCTTCCACGGGGTTGCCGTGCTGGTGACACTGCCGCCCACCGATGCCATCTGAAACATTTCACCCGGCCACCGGCATGGACCGCTGGCAACAGGAACGGCGGAACCTCGAAGTGGAGCTTGGCGAGCGAATCACGCTTGACGCGCTGACCGGGCCGGGCGGTCTGATCGATCGCGAGCCCTGGCAGGACGACGCCGGCGGTCCGGCCGGCTGGTTGATCGCCCAGCGCAAAGGCGGCCACCGCCATTCGATCGACGACGTGCTGACCGCGTGGTACGCGCTCCAGATCTCGCCGCTGGTTAGAGAACATCTGGATCTTGGCACGGGGATCGGCACGGTGGGCTTGCTGACGTTGTGGGGGATGGGGCTGGAAGCCCGGCTGACCTGTGTGGAAGCGCAGGAAATCAGTTATCGGCTGCTGCAGGCTAACCTCGATTTCAACGGCCTCCGCCGGCGGGTGGACTGTTCGTTGGGCGATCTGCGCGAGCTGGCGCCGGGTCGGGAATTTCCACTCATCACAGGCAGTCCGCCGTATTTTCCATCCGGTTCGGGCGTCATCCCGCGGGACTCCCAAAAGGCCCACGCGCGCTTCGAGTTGCGGGGTGATGTGGGGGATTACGCCAAGGCGGCGGTGGCTCACCTCGGCCGGGACGGCTGGTTCGTGCTGTGTTTTCCATCGCCGCAGAAGCAGCGGGCCCTGGACGGAATCGCCGCGGCGGGGCTCAAGGTCGTGCGCTTGCGGGACGTGATTCCGCGTGAGACGTTGCCGCCGTTGATCACGCTTTTCGCCTGCCAGCACCCGCGGGATTTCCAAGGCGAGACCACGGCGGAGGAATTTCTAACAGTGCGACACCAGGATGGCCGCCTCACCCGGGAAATGGCCGGGGTGCGCCGGGTTTTTGGCTTCGCCGACGGTGAATCGCATGGGGGCTACTAAAAGCAAACGGAGGGCGACCGCGGTTTGGATTCCTAACTGCGAATGGATGCTGCCGAGAACGGCTTTTTCAGGCGGGTGTGGCCCCGGGCTCACCGGGCACCCAGACCCGTGACAGTGATATTGAACGGACTCTCATCGGCATCGTTGCTCTGGATCTTGAGTGTCGCGTTGCGGGTTCCAGTTCCTCGCGGCATGAAAATCACTTTGAAGGTCGTACTCTTGCCGGAGGCTAGTTTGGTTTTCCCCGGAGCAGTGATGATGAAGTCGTTCGGGTTGTTTCCCGCTTTGGTTACCGAGAGATCGGTAAGTGCCGCATCACCGGTATTGATGATTCTGAAAGTGAGCGATCTGCCCTTGTTACGGATCTTGGCCGTGCCGAAGCTGCGTTTCGATCTGCCGTCGGAGAGTTTGGTTTTTCCCGGTTGTTGGACTTCGATTTCCGGCGCGGGTAGTCCGCTGGTGCCGGCAAGATTGACGGCGAATGAAGATACTCCTGCAGCGGTGGAGCCTAGATTCAGAACCGCCCTCCGGGACCCGACTGCGAGAGGCTTGAAGGTGACAGAGAAGCTGGTGGTTTCATCCGGGGGAACTGTGGTGCCAGTAAGGCCGCTGACTTGATAGTCTCCGGTTTGTCGGCCGGTCAGGCTTGTGACGATGCCGATGAGGTCGCTGCCGCCGGTGTTTCTGATTGTGAACGTGAGCGTCGTGGAGCCTCCGGGAACGACCTTGCCAAAAGTGACAGTGGACGTTCCGTTTTCGAACTTGGTGCTTCCTTGTTCCAATTCGATTTTCGGGGTCGTTGTTTCCGCCTGAGGAACTATCTGGTTGATGGCCGCCCTCGCGGCAGCGTTGTTGGCGGAGGAGTAGGAATTCTGGTTTAAGACGATCTCCCTGAAGGAGTGCGACGCGGAACCTTTCAAAAGATTCAGGACGACGACGCGCCGCCTGTCGTTGCCCCAGTCATAGAGGTTGCTGGAGTTGATGAAACCGCCCCGATAGTAGCCAAGCAACTTGCGCGGATTCCGCCGTTGGGTGTCGGCGTCAAGGCCCCACTGTTTGAATCCATTCGTGGTGGAGAAAGATTCGTTCACATTGTCCCAAGAGGCGGCCTCTTCTGTGGAAAGCAGCACGCTTTGGATAGGAACTCCGTTATCGTTCCTGCCGCGGAGGGAGCCTCTGGATGGGTTGTCGAAATGATCCAGAAGTCCTTTGCCCACCGCCTGGGCGTGGCTTTGACAGATTGGGCACCATGGCGTCATCATCATCAGGATGAGGATCCTGCCTTCGTACTCGGCAAGGCTGGTGGCGGTGAAGCCCGAAACCGATTTGCGGGCAAACTGCTGGTTATCCGATATGGAACCCACAGCCGGGGCGGCGGCATTGGCGAAAGAGGAAAAAATCGCGAGACTGAGGAACATTGGGATGGTTTTCATGAGCTTGAATGGACGGCGATTGTTAGAACTTGTAGGAGGCGGCGAACCGGAGTGTCAGCCAGTCACGGTCCTTGTATAGATTGCCGAAGAATTCGTTGTCTTCAGACAGGGCATCGTAATCAGATTCGAGAAATCCGATTCCGGCACTGACGGCGATGTCCCCACTGTCCCAAAGCAATCCTCCGAAAATCTCGGATGACTCGACGGGAGGCGCGAGCGCGTTGAATCCGGAAGACTGGATCTCACCGCTGTCCCGGTAGGCGCGAACACCGATGTTCGCCGACCATTTCGGCAGGAAATTCCACTCCACGATCGCGGCAATATACGATGCGTCGAAGGTCGGCGACTCATCGCTGTATCCGCCGGTGATTCGGAACGCGACGGGACCTGTGGTGGCGGCCCATGAGTTCACGACACCGAGGCGGACTTCGCGGTCGCTCGTTTTGCGCGCGTCAACGATCAATCTTGTTTTCAGCCAACTATTGATGGCCTGATCGGCGGACAAACTGGCGCCGAAGGTCTCAAGCGTATCCTCCCCCGGCCTCGGAATACCAGCGGCGGAATCAAAACTCCAGCCCGGTGCGATTTCATCGCTGGCATAAAAAATCGAGAGCTTCGCCGTGCCCGCGCCCGGCTGATAGTTCCAAGAGGAACCGGCGCTGATCGAATGCCCCTTGGGTTCCGGCGCTTGTTGAACAGAGCCGCTGCGCGGCGATTTCTCTCCGCGGAGCCTGCCGTGTTCGCGGTATTCATGGGGCGTGGCGAGTCCGGCACCATTCGGGCGCCATGAAAAAAAAGCACATCCACTAGCAGCAGTCTCGTCACCA
>JBGSOI010000055.1:0-6738 GCA_041739215.1 Akkermansiaceae bacterium | reverse complement strand
ATCCCGGTCCGCTACGGCTTCGGCTCAAGATTTGAAGTTCTGTCTTCTCGGAGGAACTCATTTTTAGTGGAGGAAGAGCTTTTGGCATGCATCAACAGAAGCAGATAGTGTGCCGTTTACTTAGCTGACGTTGCACTAGTTTACAAGCTGGATTGATAGACTTCGCACCGGCCATCGGCTCGGATTCGATTTCCGATTCGTGTTTCAATGGCTGCCCTATCACCTTATGATCCAGGCGGTCGAAGACTTGAACGGTCTGTTTGTCGATTTGCTCGAAACCATACCGAATATCGGAGAATTCCCCCATCAGTGCCTCCGCGTCTTTTGGATCGAGAGGCTCCCCAGGGAAGACGCCGTCCGCAAGTGCCCAAAGCTGAAGATAGCTTCCTTCAGTTACAGACTTTGTATAGGTATTCAAAATCATTGTCCGACCGTCTTTTCCTACTGCAATGGAGCTGATTGAGGCGTTAGCGCGGAAAGGCGCGCCGATCATTGTTCCGTCGGAGGGATTGATCATTCTCGCCACGCCGCTAGGATCTGCCGCAATCAACCAGTTGCATTCCGGGGTGAAAATCATCTCGCGGACAGGCGCGTAAATTGAAAATGGTTGCCCGACCGGCTTCATAACGTGGTTGTCGTAAAGCTGTATAAGCGTCGAGTGTTTCATCGCTTCGGGTTTTCCAATAACCTTTAGCTCCGGTTGCACCCAAGCGGCGGCGAAAAGCGAGCCATCCGGACTCCATGCCAACACAGCGGACTCTGCCAGCGCTCCTAGCGCAAGAGGAACTGTGAGATCGATAGATACGCCGGTGTGCAGATCCCATCGAGTAAGTTTTTTCCCATTGCCCGTCACGAGGAATTGCCGACTGGGCGAAAAAGCCGGAGTGTAGTCGGTTTCCTCGATCTGGTCGCAGATAGGAGACCACGTTCCGAATTCCGATGGAGTCACACCCGCATGTGTGATCACAACGAGGTCATTCTGAGGTGTCCACATGGTGTTCCGAATTTCTCCGAGTGATGTCTGGGTTGAAATAATTCGCCCTTGTTTTCGGTCGATGATATGAACGCTGGATTTGTCTTCACCCTTGATCTGAACGGCCAAGTAGTCCCCTGAAGACGAAAGAGACAGTGAATTATAGACAGGCGCACTCGGTAGCGCGATGGATTCTCCAGAGATCTTACCAGTGTCCAATGACAAGAATTGCACGACATTCGGCTCAGCCGTTGCAACGGCAACCCAGTCACTTTTCTCAGACTGTGCGATTGCCATAATCTGACCCTCAAATTGAATGCTGAAGTTCCAATCCTGAGGCTTATCAGGGTTCCACAAATGAACCTTTTTGGCATTTTCATCTCGGACAACCAGTCGGTCAGGCAGCCACTTTGACCACTCGACTCTCGCATGGGAAATCGGGCAGACGGCAATGTTTGAATTTTTCCCAATGTCGTAAACTTCGGCGCTTTTCGAGCCGCCGTCAGTGAGGAGCAGGCGAGTGCCAGGTTGATTGTAGTTAGCAAAAACATCGGACCGCAATGCCAAGAGGCGACGTTCAAGAACGGATTGAGTGAGCATACTTGAAGCATGTCGGTTGGCGTCGTAATTTTGTGGGTGGAAGTCAATGCTCAGTGCCATGTAGGCAAGTGCCTTTGATGTCTTCAAGGGATTCCTTTCATCCCCGGTAGCCTCCCGCTGTAATCGTTCCCCCACGGCGTGATTCGCAAGGGATGCCTCTACGAGCTGGCTTTCAACAATTTTTTTCCTGACAGTAGCAAGATAAGCGAAGATTCCAACTCCTAGCGCCAGTAATGCCATAACACCTGCCGCCATTCGGGTGCGCCCAACCTTTATCCTTTGCTCACGCCTCAAATGATCAGAGATCATACTTCGCTGTATTTTTAGGAGATAGGCCAACACTCCAACAAAGCCATTTTCCCATCCTTCTTTTTCCTGGTCTCCATGATCTTGGATCATGCTTGGAAGATTGCGACTTGTGATGATTTCTCCTAATTCCTTTAGTGCGGGGCACAGGCAGCTTTCTCCATCGTTGCTTGCCACACGTCCCCGGAGAATGACGGGAAGAATCGAAGGAATGGCATTTTCCCGAGTGTCTGTGAAGTGCCTAACCTCCTTATCCACTGGACCCGAGGTTGCGGATTCAGGAGAACAAAGCACAATGAGAAACCTGGATTGTTCTAAAGATATTTTTATGTTCTCCCAGTAGTTTTGGCTATCCACTTCGAGATTTGTCTTATCTCTGTAAACTGGACGGATATAATGTGCATGCAGAGGTCGATTCGAAACTTCAACCAACTTCACCGGGAAGCGAAACCACTCAAGTCGCTTCTGTAGCCATTTTGCCGCTGAGCTATCTTTTCGAGAATAGCTAATAAAAGCGAAATATTTATACGGTTCTGGTTCCGTTGATGGTGTAATCATTTGTATTCGATGTTGATAAATTGCTAGTGACGAAAAGGGGAATATGAGCAGATGTCAGAGGGGGGCATGATGAGAATCTCTTGGACTTCAATTTCGTCGGATGGCTGATGGCCGGTCACCGAGATGTGTTTTTTGCGTGTTCGCGGCGGAGGATCTGGACTGCATTCTTAACGCTCTCGCGCTCTTCATTGACATAACCGGGGCTGCTGATGAAAATGTGGAGGGCTTGCATGATTTGGCTTGATTGGAATTTCCTACGCGACCCCAGTGAATGACCTTCGTGAGAACCAGGTCACGGTTTCGCCGAGGAGGCGGGATTCGGTTTCGGTGAGAAGCTTGGCGAATTCGCGTTCGCTTGTGGCTTGTTTCAGCAGCTCGACTTGTTTGAGCAGGAACTCATGCATCTCGGAGAAGGTGTGGTAGCGGGCTTCGAGATCATGGGCTGCTGCGAGGGACAGGGCGGCAACTGCAATCACCGGTAGGAGGATGCCTGGCAGTCCCAAGCCGCCCTTGAGAACGTTTAAATCGATCCCAAGCACCTCATGATGATCGTGCTCCTTGCTGAAGTGAAGATAGAGCACCAGAGCCAGCTTGGAGGCGGTTACGATCATGGCACCGATGGAACCCATAATGAAGATCCGATGAGCCAGATGGTATAGTCGCTTCGCCCTCTGAGCGCTATTGTGGTAAAAATCGAGCTGAGCCTCCGGATTGGTGAGGCGAGTAGCCAGATAGGTGTCGCGGCAGTCCCGCCAGTCATCGCAAGTTTGCTTGCGGGTTTCACGGAGCTGCAGGATCTCCATGGTCCGAAGCAGCGGACGAAGCTTCTCGGGAAGGTTCAGCATCCAAAGATGGGTGAAGCCGACGTGATAGCGGCCGAAGGCAAGTGCGGAACGGGCAACTTCGGAAACAAGGCGGTTCGTGGCCCAGTGGGACGCGGCCTCTGATTGGTGGAGCCCGTAGTGCCTGAAGTATCCCCAGAAGAGGAGACTTAACTCAATGCCGAGAATCACCGCTAGCGTGAGGTAGAAAGCACCTTCTTTGAAATAGTCCTTGATAAAAACCAGCGTCATCACCGCGCAGAAGGTCGCGAAAAAGTGAGTTCCTATGATCTCGCGCGCGGCATTCTCAAAGTGCTTGCTGTGATGCCTCGCCTCGTGGCTGGTGTGGTTTTTGATGGCAGCGAAGTAGCCGTCCTTGGACGGAAGCTGGCTAGAGTCGGAGGCGGCTAGAGAGAGGTCTTCGAGGACGTCTGGCGGAGTCGGAGGCCGGAAGCCGGCCTCAACTGGAGTCGGGCCGACATCCCATTTAGCGATGAAGGCCGGTCCGCTGCTCACCAGACTGACGGTAACGACCAGAACCGGGATCTCGCGGGCGCGGGCTTGACGTATGACGTCCATGGTGCCGCCTGGATTTTTACCCTCGTCACCGGGTTTGATCATCGCGATGACGACATCGCTCTGCCGCACCAATTCAATGTTGGCCTCCTCGAAGCGGGTATGACGGTCCGCCGCTTCCGCGACCACTCTCTCCTGAATGATGTGGGGACTTTCGAGGAGCTCTAGAGTTTCCTTTTTCTGCTCGTCGGTGAAATCCGGGGCGTTGGAACCGCGAGCGGTGAGGTAGGCGTCGCTGGGCTGCGGCAGGAACAAGCGCTGAGGGATGCCAAGGTCCCGGCACGCCACCGTGAACGCTTGATCTGCTCCCACGGCGATCTGGGAGATACCGGTGAGGAAATGATGGGGAGTGAGGCCGAGTTCGGCGGGGAAGCTTTGGAGCCGGTTCTTGAGCCAATCGGCCGCCGCTTGTTGGAAGACCGCCGGATTGAATTCCGCGTGATCCTGATAGCAATACCAATTGCGTGGTCCTGAAAATCCGATCGTTACAGCGAGGGGGAGAGAGGTCATGATGATTGAAACGAAACCCAATTGCAGGACTAACGAAAATCAGCTTCGGGCGCAAGGTCCCTTTGAAATTACGCGGGAAAGCGGTTCATGCGCCTGCAGCGCGATCAGCAGTCCGACTGATTTCAAAAAGTGGAATCGTTGCTGTGCGGTGATCGTTGGCACGCTGCTGGGGAGGCGAGTGAACTGCTGGGATCGGATGGCATTCTTCAACCCCGCAATCCGCTGCGCGCTTTCTGTCATGAAAATTGGGGCGAAATCGTCATCAATCAATTCTTGGAATTCACCTGGATTACGCGATCACGTCATGGTTTGTGGCCGGAAATGGGATATTCCTTGTTTGTCGCCGCAAGCACGTTTCCCCCCCAAAGGTGCTGCGGACAACGGCACACTCCCCCCAAAAACAGTCGGCGGATGTTGTAGGTTCCCCCTCCAACATCCGTCGATTTTTTTACCAATCCCAAAGCAGCTCCAAGGGGACGGCCAGGATCTTCGGGCCGTCGAGCTGGAGGACCGAGGAGCCGTCGTAGAACACGATGCCGGATTGGAAATCGTTTCCCGCTTGCGCCGCCAACCGTCGCAGCCCGTTGCCGTCCGAGTGATGGAGCGTGGCGGAGGCTTTCACCTCCACGCCCCAGACTTTCGAGCCGCGGGTGATGACCACGTCCACTTCCACCTGGTCCTTGTCGCGGTAGTGCCAGAAGCGCAGGTCGGGATCGGTCCAGCCGGCCTGGGCGATAAGTTGTTGCAGAACGAACGACTCCAGCAGGTGGCCGAACTTGTCGCGCTTGGTCAGCCAGTCGTCAGTGGAAATCCCCGAGAGCGAAGCCGCCAAGCCGCTGTCCACGAGGTGGATCTTGGGCGTCTTGATCAGGCGCTTGGCGGAGTTCCGATGCCACGGCGCGAGCCGGCGGACGAGAAAAAGCCGTTCCAGCACGTTGATGTAGCGCTCCACCGTCTGGCGGTCGAGGCGCAGGTCGATGGAGAGCGACGAGGTGTTCAACAAGCTGCCGGTCTGGAGGGAGAGGATTTCCAACAAGCGGGCGACTTCCGCGCTGTCACGGACTCGGGCCACGTCGTGCACGTCACGGTCGATCACCGCGCGGAGATACTGGCGGTGCCATTGTCTGGCCCGCACGTAGCCGCGGCCTTGTGGTTCCGGATAGCCGCCGGACACGATGCGGCCGGGCAAGGTGGACGGAGCCATGGATTCTTCCCGCAGAAAATGGTCTGACCAATCGTTGGCAAGCATGCGGGCGAGAAACGTGCCGGGTGCCCGGGATTTTTCTGACTCGGTGAGCGGGTGAAGATAGAGACACTCCATCCGGCCGGCGAGCGAATCGGGCAGGTGGGGAAGTTGCAGGAGATTGGCAGAGCCGGTGAGCAGGAAGCGGCCGGGTCGGCGTTCTTCGTCCACCGCGCGTTTGATGGCGAGCAGGAGTTCCGGGGCGCGCTGCACCTCGTCGAGGGTGATGTTTTCCGGCAATTGGCTGATGAACCCTCCCGGATCCTTGATGGCTGCGGCGAGTAGATTGGCGTCGTCCAGGCTGAGGTATTGCCGGGCCGGATCGAGCGAACGGGCGAGAGTGGACTTCCCGCATTGGCGGGGACCGAGCAGGCAGACCACGGGAGTGTCTTTCATCGCTTCGTCCAAGGCGCTGGTAATTCCTCGTGGCAGTAGGGTTTCGAGACCGTCCATTTGTGGGAAAAGGTAGCGTCCAATTGTGGTATTTGCAAGCGTCCAATTGTGGTATAGGTGGCCGTCCAATTGTGGTATTGGCTTGTATTTCCCCGGGTGTGGCAGCATCCGTGCTTGATCGGCGGACACTCGGGGTTTAGTCCCTGCGGCCCGATTTCATGTCTGTCGCTCCTTATGCCATCCCATCTCCCGCGCTGCAGCGTGAGGTGACACGCCGCCGCTCGTTTGCGATCATTTCGCACCCGGATGCCGGAAAGACGACACTCACGGAGAAATTCCTGCTCTACGGCGGCGCGCTCAACCTGGCGGGCAGCGTCACCGCCCGGAAAAACCAACGCGCAACGACCTCGGACTGGATGGATTTGGAAAAACAGCGGGGGATCTCCGTTTCCTCCACCGTCCTGCAATTCGAATACAAGGACTGCGTCGTCAACATCCTCGACACGCCGGGGCACAAGGATTTCTCGGAGGATACCTACCGTGTGCTCACCGCCGTGGACGCCGCCGTGATGGTGGTGGACGCGGGAAAAGGCATCGAAAGCCAGACGCGGAAACTCTTCGAAGTCTGCCGCCGCCGGGGCGTGCCGATTTTCACCTTCATGAACAAGCTCGACCGCCCGGCCCGGCCGTCGATGGATCTGCTAGACGAACTGGAATCCGTGCTCGGGATCCACGCGTTCCCAGTGAACTGGCCGCTC
>JBGSOI010000053.1:0-8631 GCA_041739215.1 Akkermansiaceae bacterium | reverse complement strand
GGCCATTGGGGCGGCTGTGAAATCCGCAATCACGGAACTCGCGACGTGCAATGGGAGGAAGACAAGACCCGCTCGGGCAACAGGGCACTCAACGCCAACCTCGCCATCCTGCGCGTGGCACTCATTTCGGTCAAATTCCGCCAGGGCGTCACCCTCTCCTGGCCCCGAATCTTTGAGCAATGCGCCCACTCCACAGTCTCGGCCTTCTCACTAATCCACGGAAAATCAATCAAATGAAAAGACCGTGCTGTAGGGCGTTTGGTTTGAGCTTCTTAACACTTTGTCGATACTTGGAATGAATCCGCCCTAAACAAAAGGGCCTGAGAATGGTGGCTGAGGCCCGCCATGAAAACTTGTCCATTCGCCACCCATCATGCGGAGTCCAGCGTCACGTCGTTTCAGCTCCCTTCCTTCAAACGCGATTCCAATGCCAGCAGGTTTTCTTCGAGATTTTCCGCATACTCGCTGTGAGTCACACCGTCGATTCCCGGTGCGGCCTTGCGTTTGAGTCTGCGGAACGCCTCGCCGAGCATCTGCCGGTCGAGTAGGCGGGCAAGTCCCCGGAAACGATGTCCCGGTTCTTTTCCCGCTTTGGTTCCCAGTGCGGACAGGGTGCGTGACACGCTTTCATTGAGGTTATTCCTTCCTCTCGCGTGGGTGCTTTGTCCGCGTTGCATTCCTGCCTGATCCTTCGCCGTGTGATCGGTGTTACCGTCTCTGACTACTATTGGCAGGTCTGATTCCTGATGGCTTTTGGCGACTCCTTCTATGGGTTGGAAGTCGTTGGGCCGCTGAAGGTAAATCTCTTCAACGGACGGGGCGATCAGGCGTCCCGAGTTCAAGGCGCCGCCCTCCTCAGGACGGTCGTCTGTTCGCTTCTCTTCACACATGCCACGGTCTTGTGACGACCCCGGTGGAACCTCGGACACTTGCCATGTCGCGTCTTTCGGTGCTGGATTCTCCATAACGTTAGTGAATCTCCTTCCACATGACTCTCTTACGGGGCTATATCAACCTTCAGGTGCTTGCGAGACACCCTGTGGCCTATGTGATTCCCTGTGTACGCTTCAATCGTGCTGTTTCCCCATCCTTCGGCTTCCAAGGCTGCCTCAGGCTTCATGTTGTTCACGCGGTTTCTTCCGCGACTGTTTATTGGGTTAGCTAACACAACTGCAACACTCGGTAGTTTCTACTGGCTAGGTTTTGAAACAACAGGTCTTTCACCTGATAAGAAGCGCCTTGCTTAGCTCGGCGCACAACGATAGTGAGCGAACTCCCTGACATCCACGGCACGCCGGGTGGCCAAGCTCAGAAACCATTGCCAGCGGTGAACTTCATGGAGCACTTCGGACCATTCGCGTGGGGCGTCGAAGTGGAGGTCGAGATAAACCCGGCTCGTTAGGCTGAGTTCCGTTTCCCCGTCTTTAAGACTCCACGCACAGAAGAATTCGCTTTCGGAGTATCCGGGGAGGGAAAGGGGAATGGAAAGGCTGCGGGAGATCGGGATGATGAGTTTGGAAAGTTTCCGTTCGCCGTCATCTGTCTCGTAGCATTCGGAGTATTTCTGGAACGCACGCCGCGCGACCCAGGTGTCAAGGTGATCGAGGTGCAGGCGGATCCCGTGACAGTGGAGGTCGTCTTTCTGCAAATGAACGCCGAAGATCGCCGCATCGCATGAAAACCGGTGGCTCGCCATTGCTAGAGTGCTGTGAGATGAAACCGCGTGGCACCGGAGCAATGTGACCGGCGCACCTTGTTCATCGTGGCCATGGATAATTTTCGGCGAGGGCGGACTCATCGCCTTGTAGAAATCGTCTCCCGACAGCGTGATGGTTTCTCCCTTCTTCGGTTTCGGGCGGTTTGGGAACCAGTTAGCCATGCCTTCGTTGTCGAAAGACGCATTATCCAGTCGCGCGGATTTCCCTGCTTTCCGTTGGAGGATCCCGATGAATGGCTTGTCCTCCTGGTCAGGAAGCCAAAACATCCCTCGGATGCGTTTCTGCGTTTTTGTTAGATCCAGACCCATAGGGGGCAATTCGTGGTTGGAGGGCGTGTGGTTAGCCGAGGAGGGAATCGATGTCGGCGAGGAGGGATTGGACGAGGTCCGCGCCGCGGATATCGCGAGTGGTCTGGAGTTCGTGGGAGATGCCGGCACGGACCAACGCGGGCATCGCCTCATCGAGCGACTCGCGGAGCTTGATGGCTTGGAAGTTCTCGGATTTCTCGTCGATGCCGGGCAATGCGAGGGTTTCCGCGAAGCGGGTGATGGCGGCGAAGAGCGGCATCCAATCGACCCAGCGGGGAAAGGCGGTTTGCCCGTCCTCCGCCAGAGGAAGCAGGAAGTGCCAGTCCTTGGCACGGACACGGAAATGCTTCTCGCGGCCTTGACGGACGGAGAGGACTTGGCCGGATTCCTCCATTTCATTCAGGGTCTGCTGGATGGACTTGGAAAAATAGCCGGTGGAACGGGAGATGGCGGCGGGATGGCCGGAATCGTGGGTGAGCAGCCAGGCCATGATTTCCGCCCGCGCGTTCACGCCGAAGAGGGAGCGCAGGGCGAACAGCAGGTTTCCCCGCGAGCGGGGATCGGGTGACTGGCTCATGCCACGGTGTTCCAACTTTCCGCGCAGCAGTCCGTATTTCCCAAAAAATGGCTCGACGGGACCAAAGTGGCCGGAAGGTTTTCCATCGCGGGAAAAATAGAGGGATTCCGGCGCGGATGGCTCCGGCGCGAGATCGGCGACGACGCGCCATTTCCGCAGCACGGCTTGCTGGCCGAGAATGTCGGAGATGGCGGCAAGGACCCGCGGATCGGCCACGTGAGGCCATTCGCGGTACAGGTTCTGGAGACGCTGGAGATTGATGCGCCGGCCGAATTTCACCAGCCAGTCGATGGACTCGTCCATCAAGCGCGAATCGTGGCGACCGAAGCGGGTCGTGAGCAGCAACAAGGCCTCGGGATCGATGATCCAATCGTCATCAGCGCGCGCGTATCCTGCGACGCCGATGGAGGACCATTGGTGCCAGAGGAAATCGACCACCTGCCCGGTGAGGCGGTTACTGGAATCGATGAATGAGGTCGGCATGGCCTAGCTCCTGAAGCAAGGTTGGGAGTTTGGGATGGGTCTGGGATTCGAAGACGTTTCTGAGAATCCAGCGGAGAAGCTCCACCAGCTCGGCACCTGTGGGGGTCAACGAGACGAGATCCTCCATGTCGCGCCGCTGGTCACGATCCAAGGCGGCGCAGAGCTTGAGCAGGATAAGGCCTTTCCGGCGGACGAAGCTGATTTTGAGATTGCTGCCGTATTCCCGGGTGTCGAGATCCTGCCAGAACCAGGCGGGAAGGCCAGAGGGATCGAATGAATGAAGAGAGGCGGCACCATTGAGCCAATCCGGATCAAGGCGAAGCTCCTGGGCAACCTTGGCGGCAGCCAGCTTCACGGAATCCGGCAAGGGATAGGCGCTGACGACGTTGCCTTCCCATTCCCGCAGCGCCATGACATCCACGTCCTTGGTTTGGCGGGCGCTCAAGCGCTGGACGAGCAAGGCACTGCCGCCGCCCACGACCAACCACACGGATCCACCATTCCCGGCGATCAGGAAATCGTCGAGCAGTCTCAAGGCTGCGTTCAGGCATTTTTCGTTCATTCGCTTTCTGAAATAGTGTTTAAACGTCCCTATTGGACGATTCAATCATGAACTTGAGGCTGGATTCAATTTTTCGGACTTTTCAACGGAGGCGACTTTAGCTGTGAAAATGTCCATTTCGGATGTTTTCCCACTACTTCGGAAAGCAAATCCGAGATTTTTGAGGTGTCCGCGCATTTCCTTGCCGACGGCGGCAAGTTGGGCTTGCCGCCCCCCTCTTTGAGACCAATGCCATCGTAACGCCCTCTGGATTTCGCAGGCACTATTCCTCACACCTGAGGGTTTTTATTTCAGCTACTGCCGCCAATTTTTGGCTCTTCTCCTGCTTTTTTGGGAACAGCTTTCATGACCCGGCTTATTTGATTCTTGCTCAGGATCGATTTCGCACGCACCCGCAACTTGCCAGCCGGAGAATCAGGCGCGGCCCTCGAAGGCAAACCGACAATTTCAGCCAGCACCTTCTCCGCGCGACGCAAGCGGGCAACCTCGTCACGAACCACAAACTTAGGATCAGACCCGGCTTTGATCAGCTTCTTCACCAGCGTCCCCCCAAGAATCAAAGTCGCAACATTTTCCATGGCCTTCGAAACCCGCCAGACGTGGCGCCGGCGCAACCGGACTTTGAGTGATTTCGCCCAGGCGCCCAAGCGACTTTCCCGCTGATTCAGAGTTGCCTCGGATGATTTCACGGCTGCTTCCCGACTATTGAGTTCATTCTCTTTGGTGGCCACGGACTTTTCTCTAGTAAGAATGGGCGCCAGCTTTTCCTTCGCTGCACTTTCCGCTGCTTGCGCGGCCAACCGCGCGATCTCAGTGACTTTCCGATCTTTTTCGATCTGATCTCTTTGTTCGGCCACGCCATCACGGAGTAATCCGACCTCGTCATTTCGCACCTTTACTTGAACGGCCAGATCTCCCAGCCGTTTGCGCTCATCTCCAATCCTCTCCACGAGAACGCTCTGTAACTCGCCAAGGGTTTTGCCTTTCGGCATTGCCTCATCCGGAAAGAAACTTTTATGAGCAAGTTCGTAAACAGCCAGTGTGATTCCCCTAGCCTTTCCTTCAAGGGCCTCTCGAATTTCGCTCAGCCAATCTGAAATCGTCGAAATCTCCGGCAATGCAGCATCGATTCCAGCCAGGTCCTGCCACACGGATTTCATGCCAGCGTCAGCCTCGTTGAGTTCCATTTTCGCTTTTACGGCGAGCCGCTCCTTTGCCTCGATGATATCTCCGATTTCATCGATCAAGTCCGGCAGTGATGCCGCCACCGACGGAGGATCGTCCGGGCCAGCCAATTTTTCATGGGTCGTAGCAAGCAGCATAAAAACGTCGCCGTATGCTTTTTTCCTGGCCGCATCCAACTCCGGATTCGGTAGGGAGTCGCCGTCCTTGATGTAGCGCTCAACGTATGCCTTCGCCGATTCCGGGAGCAAGGCCAAGGATTCATCATTCAGCTTGGACTCGATAATCGACATCCAACGTCTCCAAACCCACAGGTCGATGTAGATGCCCGTCGACGACACCGACTTGCCTTGAGAATCCCAGGACTTCCTAACTACAATTTCCCGGAATGAAACCCTTCTGACGGCCCGCGCGTTGACCTCCTCCACCCTGTCGTCCCGACCGGACGCCTCCCACAAGTTGGTCTTTGAGCAATAACTCGGCCCCATGCTTTTCAAAGGTCTGGGGCAGAGCGGAAGCGATCTGTATATCAGCCGGTGGTTCAGCGTTCTGGGGTCTTCCAATGTACCGGACGCATAGAGACTGTAGAGTTTCGCATTGATCTTTGTCTTGCTCGAATCCGTCACACCAGCCTCGATCAAACTGGCCTTCACTTCGGCACGGTGAACCTTCAGCTTTTTGTCTTTGTAGGAATCACTGTATTGGTGCGGCTTGAGTTCGGGAACCAAACCGGAAAAAACCAAATGAACATGGATGTCATGGTTGGTTTCCACATGAATGCTGGCCGCGATAACCCGCTTGCCTGTTTCGAGCTGAAAGGCTTCTGCGAGTTCACGAACTGCATCCACCAGACTTTCGCGGTCCACTTGATCCCAAGCGGCTGCCACTGTCCAAGGCGGGAGCCGTGCAAAAATCTTGCCAAGCTTCCCCGTCATTTTTTCAGGGAACCGCAGTTCCCATGAATATTTCTTTTTACCAAGAAGAATCTCGAGTCCTCCCGCATTGCGTGATTTGCCGGAGACATCTTTCCATTTGATGCGCCGACGATCGGATTCCATCAATTTTTCCTGCCAAGCCACCCCTTCCATCACCAGCGCCGAACCGTCGTGGCCATCCATATCTTGATGACCGACACCGGCGTCTCCAAACCAAATATTGGTCGCGAGGTCCGGCCGAGGACCCGAAGCGACGGGTTCGGGCCCAGACTTGGCCCCAGGTGCTTGGTCAGCCACCACATCTCCGTAGAGAGATTCCAAAAGTTCTTTCTCAGCCTCAGCGGGGAGTTGTTCCCATTCTTCCGCCTTCACCCACGCTCGACGGCGTTCCGCAGAGGCCACGTCGTCAGTATGGAGGTCGGATTGCACATCCAAATGCTCAACCTCCCGCTTATCTTTCAGTGTGGATTTCGTTTTGCTCAGCTTACTGCTTCGCCGGCTTCCTGGCTTCCGCCCGCCCTTTTTTGCCGCGCACATGGGGATACCTATCAGACATCGGACCGGCCGTCGATGCATTCTGGATATTTTCTGATTTGATTGACGAGATGCGTTCGTGGCAAAATATCCAAAAGCCTACGGTTTTGCCGCTACGCTGATATTTGGCCACGAACGCCGCCTCACCCTTATCGGGTGGAGCTATCTCGGCCTCCGGCGGCAAAGGGGAGATCCCTTTGATCCCGGGCTGAGCCCTATTTCGATCGACCAGAATTGCCGAACAAAATGATGTTAACCCGAAATTAAGATTTCCCAAGTGTTTTATTGTCAATCACTTAACTGACATTATCAGGATTCTTTTGATCACTAATGGTCCTAACCCGTTCGATACGGGATCGAATTGAAAAGCTGCAACTAAAGAGCAAATAAGCACCAAATTTGTTGCGAAATGTAATTTTTAACATTAAAAAGCTTTAGAAAGTTAATTTATGAATCGAAGTGAAGAAATTGATGCACAGCTTCAAGCATTGCTCCATGCACAAGATGATCTCCTTCGATGGCGCCCTATTTTGATGACGTCCATCTTGGACATGCTTAGGCCTTCCCGTGTGCTAGCGGCGATAAGATCAGTTGATCCCAACTCATTTCTAGGGAAGGCGAAGAAGTCGACACTAAAAAAAAGCAACAGACAGGTCCGGAACCCTAGAGACACAGCTGCCCTTACAGCGGTCCGCAGAATGCTGAAGAAGACCCGTGTAAAGATGGGCTTTCCAGCGGAATTGCCTGTGTCTTCAGGCAAAAAATCCGAAAATGGTTCCTCAGGTAAACCAACCGATGAACAACTGGAACGCTTCCGCGTTGAGCACTGTATTCCCTGGCTGAAAAAAAACAGTGGTTATCCACGCCGTGAGCAATTGATCGACCCAAGTTGGGACCTGCACCCCTTTCCACCGAAGCCAACACGACCAACCCACGCGACCGTGGTTACGGAACCCAAAGAAGAGACGGAATCCAGATCCAAGATTCGCACCGAAAGTCAGATTTCAAACGGCCATGAATCCTTAGCCCGCGTCGAAAATGCATCCCCACGCCGCGCGGATTCGCCGTCAAGAAAAGCCGGTCGTCCAACGCCGACAGAGAAGGAAGCAGCCAGCGAAGCCCAAATGTGGGAGAGAATGTCCGCCGAGGCCAAGGCACATGGTACAAGAGGTGTGCCCGATCAAGTAGACATCCAAAGGCTGCCCGAATTTTGCGGACCCGCCGTTCCGCTGGTCGGAGCTACCGACCAAGTAAAGGAACAATACATGAAGGACAAGCACGCTGCCTTGGAGTCCTACATCCAAAACCTGAAGTCCCAAGGATTTGAATTTCTCGAGTCCTACACAGGATACGGTCTTCCCAAAGTTCGCCATTCCTCCGATTCTCGTTAATCTCAGGTTTTCTCGGGCGGACGCGGACTGCTTCTTACGGATCTGTTACTTCGGCGGCTTGCTGATCAGTCGGCCAAAAGTGGACATTAGATTGATCGATCAAATCGAGGTGAGGGATAGAGGTGTTGAGGGATGCTGCAACATGCACTCCGTATTTTTCGAGGAGTTGCCGGACAGTGAGTTTTCCATCCTCTTCGGAAGGTGGCCATGCACCAGCAGAATTCATTGAGGCGATGATATTGGCCACGGAGGGTTCCGGCCTTGGCAGCATGGCGGCAGCGAGTTGAGCCTGTATAAGAGCCAAATCTTCGTAAATTTTTGCAAGTCGCCGCATGACCAGATGAATTTCCATCGGCGATGTCTGGGCTGGAATCGATCGATTCCCAGGCTGACTCTCCACCGCATCTAGGGGTGATGTTTTCAAATCCTCTCTCGAATTTCGAGCTTCATCGGAATCCGATCCCGTCGGCTCAACAAGGCCAGCCTCCACCTCGGCGGCCGCTAATTTCCTCCAGGCCTTGGCGCTGATGGGTTGTTTCCCACTCCGATAAGCGAAAAACATCGAGTCGGATACTCCGATATAATCAGGTAAATCGGAAAGTTTTAGACCGGTTTTTAACGAAATAGCTTCAGTTCTCACCGAAAACTCTGAAAATGACTCCGATTTTGTTTGCATGATACTCCGATTTGTCCGATTTCTTTCCCCGAGGGTCTCCTAGACCGAAAATCAGATACCCGCCAACCGCACGCGTCAACCCTCTTTCCACCACACCAATTATTCACCAATTACTCCAACGCCGTTGAGGTGAGCTAGATTTCTGGACCACCCACCTCCACAATCCGTCCAGATGAAATCTAAGCCACGCCAACGTTACACCGCCGAGTTCAAGGCCCAGGCCGTCGAACTCACCCACACCGGCAAGCCCGTCTCCCAGATCGCC
>JBGSOI010000044.1:0-16519 GCA_041739215.1 Akkermansiaceae bacterium | reverse complement strand
TGGCGACCACCGCCGCCGGCGCGAACGGCAATGGCTACTCGATTTTCAACGTCGGCGCGGTCGCGGAAGAGACGCCGGTCGTCCTGCAGCGTTTCCGCGGCGGCGTCTGGGTCGATACCGGCAGTGCCTTCGTCGCCCAGGGCCAGGTCTCCGTGGCGACTCTAGCCGGCGAGCCATTCCGCGCGCTGCGCATCCTCGCCACCATCCCGCCTGAAACCCGCTGCTCGCACCAGCGGGCAAAAAGCGACGGCGGCCTCGCCCCGGTCCCGCTGCGCGTCTGCCTCACTCCGGAAACCAACGAATACCGGCTCTACCGCCGCATCGACGACGGCCCTCTCACGCTCGTCGCTCAAGGCGCGGGACCCTACGCCACCGCGACGGTCAAGGAAATCGGCCATGAGGACAATTCCCTGCCCTCCTCCTCCGGCCGCGCACTGTATTTCGCGCAAATGATCGACCGCGACGGCAATGCCAGCCCGCTCGCCCAGATCGGGCAGTGCGTGAATCTCGTCGCCACCCCGCCGACGCCGCTGCTCCAGGAACCGAAGCCGGTGTTGGAAGGTGGCACTGCCAAGGTCGCGCTCGGCTGGTTCTGCCCGCCCGTCGGCGTCGAGCGGTTCATCGTTCACATCGAGCCTCAGGAAACCGGCGCGCCCGTCCCCAGCTCGCCCGGCATCACGCCCGCCCATCTGGTGGGATTCACCGTCGTCCATCAGGTTTACGATCCCGAACTCGCGGTGCGCATCGGCCTGGTCGCGAGAACCCGCTACCTGACCGGACGCGTCGGCGGTCCCACCTTCCAGTCGGGACCGGATTTCTCGCTCGCCGTCAATATCCAGCGCAATGTCCGCTACAAGATCTGGGTCAAGGCGGTGGGCACGACCGGCGGCGAAGGTGCTCCTTCGAAATCGTTCGATTTCACCTGGCGCAGCCCGCCGGCGATCGTCCCGCCCGGCCCCGAGCCGAAAGTCCCGTGGCCGCAGCGGGCGCTGGTGAACGCCACGGAATTCCACCCGCTGGTCAAGGCAGAGGCGATCAACTCGCTCGACTATCCCTACAACGGCGGCTTCCTCCATCCCGCCGGGGTCAGGATCGGATCGATGCCCACCCGTGGCACTGAAGACTTCGAGGTGGTGCAGCCCGGTGGTCCCTTTATCTACAATCCAAGTGGCGGCTTGAGCGGCAAGGTCGATCCGAACCGGTTTCTCCATCCGGGAAACGCCTTGGCCAACCAGCGACCCTTGCCGGCCGTGATGTATCGCCGGCAGGTGGCGAACGCGGATTTTCCGGAAGTTTCCGGTGACACCCTGCAGGTTTCCCCCCTGATCAAGGAAATCGGCTGGGAACTCGAAGACGACGACGGGATCGCCGCTTATATCCGCGATCCTTTCTTCGGGGTGCGATACCGCGATGTCCCGAACACGGTCAACGACTCGCTCGACCTTTTCCTGCTCGACACCCAACCGGTCATCGAGGGCGCGGCCTATCACTACTACCTCGTTCGGTTCAAGGAGACCGGCGAGATCGACTCGGTCATCGACGCCGGGGAAATCACCATCGAGGACGATTTCTGAGCACCATGAAAACGTTCCTCGCCTCGGTGCTCCTGCTCGCCACGCCCCTGGCCGCGCAGCTTCCCTTCACGCTGGAAACCGCGACCGAGCTGAGTTCCGGCGGCGACTTCAACGGCGACGGCCGCCGCGACCACGCCATCGTGGATCGCGAAAGCGGATCATTCCGCATCCTCACCCAGGCCGCCGATGGAACTTTCGCCGCCAGCGAGGCGCGGCCGACCGGCGTGCCGAATCCAGCCGCGCTCGGCGTGGGAAAATTGCTGCGTCCGGGACCTGACACGCTCGCCGTCACCGCGCCGGAATGGAATGCCGTGAACCTGCTCCTGAACACCGACTCGCCGGTGATCGCTCCGCAAACCGGCCTCGGCCCTTCGGCATTGGCCGTGCTCGATCTTCCGGCGGCGGGATTTCCAAACGCTTTCGACGATCTGATGGTCGCCACCTCCCTCGACGCGCCGATTGCGCCGAACGGACTTGGCTTGATCCGCGCCACCTCCGGAATGAACGAATTGCTTTTCCAAGGCACCACCGCCGTGGACGCGCCTCTATCCCACGGCCGCCGGGTGCTGCTCAAGCTCGGCCTCCCGCCCTTCGCCGGCTTCATGGCGGACGTGCCGGGCGGCTCGGAATTCCGCGTGTTTCAAGCCACTGGAAATACCCTCTCCCCGGCGGCTCCCGCCAGCGGACTGTTGGTGGATGCGGATTACACGTTCGGTTTCTTCGATCCCGGCTCGGCCTTTTCCCAATTCCTTTTCTACGTCCGAAACGCGACCACCCTCGAACTCCGCCCGGCCACCGAGCCTGCCATCGGGACCTTCGCATTCGGCCCTGGCACGATCTTCGATTTAGGCGCGCCGATCCATCTCGCCGCGACCGTCGAGTTCGCCGGCGGCGCGTGGCTGCTGGTCCTTTTCGACGGCGGTGCCACTGCCACGCTCTACAATTTCGACGGCACCAACGCCCCAACCGTTCGCCAAACATTCACCGCCCCGCCCGGCCAGACCTTCACCGGCGGCATCCCGCTCGGCGCGGGAAATCTGCTGCTCACCCGCGGCATCGGCGGTCGTTCGACCAGCTGGGAGCGCCATGATTTCAACGGCACCACCCACATTCCCGGCGGTTCGGGAGACTGGGGCGCACCCAACGCGCTGTCCTCCTCCGCCACGGTCTTCGTGTTCACCGCCGAGCCTTTCGTCAATCCCTCCGCCCGCCTCAGCTACCTGCTCAAGGCCGGCGATTGGACGACCGCAGTCGCTGGCGCCGGCTTTACCCGCAACGCCGCCGCGCTGCTTTTTCTCGACTCTTCCTCCGGCCTTGGCTCGCCCTTCGGCAGTTTCCTCGAACCCTTCGGAGCCGGCGAGTTCGCGATGCCGAACCAGTATCAACCCGCCATTTCCATCGCCACCCTCTCCGCCCTCTCCGGCGATCCCCGGCCGTCCGTCCGCTTCTCGCCGCCGCCCGGCGAATACGACACCGCGTCGCTCGATCCCGAAATCGGCTTTCCCGTCAGCCTCACCACCGACCATGTCCCGCCGGACATCTTCTATCGGCTCTCGCCCGCCGAACCGTGGGAAGCCTACGAAGGTGAAATCTCGCTCACGGGCAATGCCACCCTCGAAGCCTACGCCGGAGTTCCGTCGGGTCCGGTTTCCCCGATCAGCCGTGGCGGTTACCGTTTCACCGCCCAAGCCAACCTCGCGCCCGCCGTGCCAATCGATGCGGACGGCAACAACCTCGGCGATGCGTGGGAAAAAGCCTTCGCCATCACCGACCCGAACGGTGATCCCGATGGCGACGACTCCACCAACGCGGAGGAATACCTCGCCGGCACCGACCCGCGCGACGCGACGAGCGTCTCCGTGCCCGGTGGTGCGTCCGGCTTCCGGCTGGTCATCACCGGTTACGACAAGTCGCTCTCCCGCGCCTCGCTGCGGGCCTTCGGCCCGGTCGGTGGCAGCTTCCGCGTCGAGTGGTCCGCCGATCTTGGCCCGCCATGGCATGATCTCGGCGACGCCGGATTTCTCACGATCCCATCGTCGGGCGAAATCGATCTTGAGGACCTCACCGCCACCGCGCCGCGCCGCTTCTACCGGATCAACACCGGCAACCTGCCCGCCGGAGCGACTCTCACCCTGCTGGAAGTCGATCTCGCCGCCAACCGCGTCCTGCTGCGGCTCGATGCCCCGCCCGGCAGCCGCCACCGCCTCGACCGCTCGCCGGACCTCATCGACTGGTCGCAGGTCGGCACGCAAAGCCTCACTATTCCGCTGGCCGGCTACCTCGAGGTCCCCGATCCGGAAGCCCCGCCCGAGCGCGCTTTCTATCGAACCAAGCCGGAATGAGGAGATTGCGAATTCAGAAGGCTCGAAGGTCCACCTTCTCCTTCGGTGGCGTTTAATTTACCAAATGGTAAATACTTTACCATGAAGCTCACCCTCGATGAAATTTGAGCCATGAAAATCTGCTTTGGTACCTCGGTCACGCCGTCGCTTTCCCACGATTGAAGCAGGTTCACGATGGAACCGTGGCGCAGCATCTCACCACCCACGGCCATGACGCTCAAACTCCGGCATTCTTAGGCCTTGGCACCCGGCGACTCTTTGATATCGAGTCCTTAACAATGAGAGACGGCATCGATGCAGTCAGTCCCAGTCACGCTCCACCATCTTCCGCGTTCCTTCGCGGATCTGCGGGTCGGAGATCTGGGGCAGTTGGGCTTTCGCGGATTCGACATCCCGGCCGGCCACCGTTTGGCAGAGGCTGGAAATCGCCTGATCCAGTTCCCGGCTGGGCGGGAGCTTCCCTGCAAGGGCGAGCGCGACGGCCTTTTTCGGTTCCAGTGAATGGAGCCTTCTCAGCGCACTCGCGGCTTCGGGCCGGCTATGTTCCATCGCCCAGTTGATCGCCGCTTCCGGATGGTTTTCCGCCCAGTAGCCGATGAGCTTGCGCATGTCATCAGGGGAAAATGCCGCGATTTGTTCCGGCGTGAGGCGGGTGGCGTAGGCTGCGGGATTCTACCGGACGACGGATTCCCATTCGCTGGCGATTTGCTCGGGAATCGCTTCCTGGAGTTCGGAAATGAGGCCTGCCCGTTCGGCTGAATCTGCTTTTTGCCAAGCGGAATCAAGGCACCGATTAAACATCCTGCAAACAAAGCGCCCATTGCAGAAGCTATTCGTCGCAGGAGTTTGATGCCGGGATGTGACATGCCTCACGGTTGGCAGGATCATCTTCCGGAAGCAAGATTTATGAAGATGCCGAGAGAGGACCAATCCGGGTGATCCGCATTCCCCCACGGCGTGATGAAGTTCGAAAGTGCGGCGTCCCATTTTGGGGGGATGCGGGCGGGAAATCATCGACACCCGCAAACGAACCTTGGACGCTCCGCCATCATGCAATCGCAACGATTCATCCCAGTCGCCGCCGTCGCAATTTTCGCCGCGGTGACCGCCGTTCTATCCGCCGCGGAGGCGGTCCCGCTGGAGGTGACACCCATCGAACCGGTGCGGGTGGAGACGACCGGCGGGGTTTGTTTCGCGGATTTCGGCAAGGCCGCTTACGGCAATTTGCAAATCACCCTCAAAGGCCGCGTGACCGATGGGAATTTCACGGTGCGGCTCGGCGAGAAGCTGGAGAGCAACGGCAAGATCGACCGCAAACCGCCGGGCAGCGTGAACTTCCGCGAGGTCGAGGTGGTCACGCGCGAGGGCCAGAACGTTTACAAATTGGAGATTCCGACCAAGAAACCGCACCAAGGGGCCGCACCGGTGAAAATGCCAGCGGCCATCGGCGAGGTGACACCATTCCGTTATGTGGAAATCGACAAGGCCCCGGTCACGCTCGACAAATCCAGCCTGCGTCAGCTTGCGGTGCATGCGCCGTTCGATGACAAGGCCGCCTCGTTCGAGAGCTCCGACCCGACGCTCAACGCGGTGTGGGATTTGTGCAAATACACGATCAAGGCCACCACCGCGTTTGGCGACTACATCGACGGCGAGCGCGAGCGCCTGGCCTACGAGGGCGACGCCTACATCAACCAGCTTTCGCACTACGCCTGCGATCTCGATCCGCGGGTCGCGCGCAGCACGTTCGAACGGCTGTTGAAGTTTCCGACGTGGCCGACGGAATGGAGTTTGCAAATGCCGATGATCGCCGAGGCCGACTATGAGGCGACCGGCGATCCGGTTCTGGCAGCCAATCATTTCGACGCGATCAAGGGCAAGCTGATGATGAACAAGGCCCGCGAGGACGGCCTGCTGCGGGTCGGGGCGATCGTCGATTGGCCGAAGAGCGAGCGCGACAATTATAACGAGGGCGTCGCCGATCCCAAGCAAGGTCAGCAGGTCGGCCCCGAGGTGAACACCGTGGCGAACGCTTTTTACTATCGCTCGCTGCTAAGCGCGGCGCGGCTGGCCAAGGCGCTGAAGAAAGACGATGAGGCGCGCGAACTTGAAGCGAGGGCAAAACAGGTTCACACCGCCTTCAACGCCACCTTCTTCGATCCGAAGCGCGGCATCTACACCGACGGCGAAGGCTCCAGCCATGCCTCGCTGCACGCGAACATGTTCCCGCTGGCATTCGGCCTGGTGCCGCCGGACCGCCAGGCGAAGGTGGCAGACTTCGTGCAATCCAAGGGCATGGCGTGCAGCGTCTATGGCGCGCAATTCCTGTTGGAGGCGCTCTATCTATCAGGAAAAGGCGACCACGCGCTCGGCCTCATGACCGCACGCGACGAGCGGAGTTGGTGGCACATGATCGAACAAGGCTCGACAATGACGCTTGAAGCATGGAACACCAAAGTGAAACCGAATCTAACCTGGAACCACGCGTGGGGAGCTGCCCCGGCGAACATCATTTCCCGCTTCATTCTCGGTGTGCGTCCGCTCGAACCGGGCTACACTTCGATCCTCATCGCACCGCAACCCGGCAAGCTGAAATCGATCCGCGGCAAGGTGCCGACGCCACTCGGCCCCGTCGCGGTGGTTTTGCAGAACGAAGCCCGGATGCGCTTGGACATCGAAGTGCCGCCCGGCGCGACAGCGAGGGTGGAATTGCCCGGTCATGCAACCCGCACCGAGCCGATCTCCGTGAATGGCAAGACCGTTCCCGCAAAACTGGAGAACGGCACGCTGGTGGTGGAAGCCCTCCCGCCAGGCCGCCACACGATCCTGCGCGCGCCTGCCGTGCCCTGAGCCCGGAAGTTTGGCAAAAGTCGTTACCGAAACCTCGGTCGGTTGGTGCCGCCAAGTGATTGTCCGGAATTCACGATTTATCGTGCTCTTCATGAAGACAGCTTGAACTCAGGACCATCGCCAGACGGCCGTTAAGCTGCCCGACGACCCAAGCTCAGTGATGCGGACCGCGGGACGCAGGGATTGCAGCCGGAGAGGGATGTCGGGTTCGCTGCACCGTTCATTGTTCTGCGTCGTAGGTGATCTCGTATCAAGCGACATGCGATTCGCCTGAGTGTTTTCATTGTAACTTGCGTGAAGCTAATGCAACGATGACGAAGCTTGGGACCGAGAAAGTAAGCAGGCTCAGAATGGCGTATCCGGTGTCGATTCGAGAGTAATAATGAATATAGTTCGGAGAGTGATCCATAACAAGCCACTGAACCGGAAGACCACGGGAATGCCGCCGCCATGAAGCCATTCGGGGATCGTATGAGAGAGGATGGTTTAAGGGGCGTGAAAAAAGTATGTCCGACGAATCTCCGGGGTTCACCAACCAACTGTTTGCTAAGTCCCTATTTGCACTCCCTTCATCACGGGCATAGAAGAGGCTTAATGCACTCAAACAAAAGGTGAGAATCAGAAAAGCAATAATTTTGAGGCTAAACTTCATAGTCGCAGACTTCGTCTTACACGAATCCTGGATTTAGCCAATCATGTAGCTGAACTCGCGGAAAGTGCCATTCAACGCGGATTGGGGCGAGATTGAATGGGCAAACGGGCACGGGTGATTTCTATAACAGAGATCGCAAGGCGACAAGGGATTTTCAAGAACCAACAAATGGCAGGGACCGTTTTGCCTGCGGCCATGCGGAATGCGCTTCGCGGTTTTTGAGAACTCGCTAGCGCTCGCTTGGCATTCCGCAACGGTCCGGCGAATGGATGGAGAATGAATCTGCCCATGAAACGCTTGAGATTCTATCCATAGCCGATCATTCACTTCCCATACTCCCGGACCGCCCGGAATGCAGGGCGAGCACTAGCGAGATCCCCTCAATCGCGAAGCGCATCCCGCATGGCCGTAGGCAACTCGATCCCTGCCTGCGTTTTTTTCAGATAGCCTCTCACCGACTCACGCGGATGCGGTATTTGCCTTTTTGCGTCGGGCTGTAGTGCCGGACCTGGACGAAGTAGTCGCCGGGGGTCAGGGCGCGGATGATCTGCGAATTGCTGTCGGCACCGCTGTCGTCGTCTTCGGCTATCAGTTTGGTGGAATTGTTAGGACCGAACAGGCGCATGAAGACATCCGTGGTCCCAACAGTTTCGATGGTGTGGGTGGCGGCGAATTTCGCGGTGAATTTGTAGAGATCGACCTCGCCGGGTTTGCCGATCTCGCCCTCGACGCCGGAGTTCTCAATGACGGTTAGGACGACCGCGCCGGTGCCGCCTCCTTCGGGGAAGGGATACATGGATTTGCTGCCGACGAAACTCTGGTCGGCGGTGGAAAGCGCGTTGTTGTCGCTGGTGGAAACGTTGTTGGTCGTCCAGCGCGCGGGGAAGGCGTAGAGCATGATCGATTTCGGATCGAAGGCGGTGCCGCGGACCTGGCTCGCCTGGTACTTGTCGAGCACGTTGAAACGGATGGTGTCCTCGTCCCAATTGTTAGGCGGGCCGGCGAGGTCGCGGAGGACCACGGCCTCGTTCCACAGCAGGCCGCCGTTAGGGCTTTGGTGTTCGTGGGCAAGGCCGATGGCGTGGCCGAATTCGTGGAGGATCGTCCCTTCCTCGAGCGGCCAGCCGAAGTTCATGGTCGGGGCGAGAGCGGGGATGTTCAGGTTGTCGGTGCCCATGTAGGACCACGAGCGGCCGTCCTGGACGAAGGAGATGCGGATCTGCGCCTGCGGGGAATTGTCGAACACCAGCTTGAGGTTGGCGAATTTTTCCCACTGCTTGGCGACCTTCTCGACGGTCTCGCGCTCCTGCGCGGTGCCGCCGATGAATCTGACGTGCAGCGTGGTGCCGTTCGGCCACACCGAACTGATAGGCGCGATGGCCCGCACCCCCGCGCGGCGGGTCCCGGCGGTGGCGGCGATCGAGAACGCCCGCTGCCGGTCCCGCAAGGCGACCGGAGAATAGGCGTCCACACAGATTCTGATTTTTTCGTTGCTCATAGGTTTGTTTCCAATGAGGGCGCGGAGCCGAACCTCCGGCACGCGGGTTCAAGTTTCAGGATCGGCTGGTCTGATTGAGGGAGGCGAAGGGGGAGAAGCCTGCGATACAGCATGAATTCGAGCGTTTCCGCCGCGTGAAGTCAAGTCGCCGGGTGTTGGATTGCCGCGCTGTTAGCGATGGAAAGCAACGTGGGATGCATGATTTTCCAGAAGACCGCGTTTTGATTCCTGCCCACGCGCAAAACAATCCTCATGTTCCGCTCCAATTTACCCCGCTTGATCGCCCTGGCCGCGCTCTTTCCCGGTCCCCTAGCCGCGGAAATCCTCGACACGCTCTCGTTTGACAACGACGCCTCGGAATCCCAGCACAACCTCACCGCCCGGTTATCCGACTTCAGATCCGGCGGCCTCGGCGAACCGGCGAGGCGCTTGCTTCCCGGCGGCGAAACCGCGTGGCAGGGCGGCGTATTGAAGTTCACCGTCCGTGTGGATCCGGCGAAGCAGAATTACTTCACCCTCCGGCTGTGGGGCGAGGACGTGAATAAGAATCAGATGACGCTCCACGTCGGTGGCAAGCAGGTCGGTTACCGCCATCTTGGCGACATTGAGGCGCTGGAAATCGGGGCCGACGCGCCTTCCTATCCCGGGCGCTTCATCTATCGAACGTGCCCGCTGCCGATCGATTTGACCAAGGGGAAGGAACGGGTGGACTGCGAGATCCGGGCCACCGGGCCTATCGCGGGCTACGGAAAAAATTTCGAGGATTACCAGAAGCCGATAACCGAACCGACCCGCGGGCTCTATCGAGCTTACACCCACACCGCTGGTTGCTTCACGCCACCAGCGGATGAGAAACAGGGCGTCTATCCGGAGAACGCTCCCGTCCGCAAGGGACCTGGGCCTGAACTGCTCGATGCCGTCAAATCCCGCGTCAACGGCCAGATCGACGGACTGTTGAAGGATCCCAACCGCCCTTGCAACCAGATGCAGACGTTTTTTCTGGCCAAGGCCTATCATACGAAATGGACGACCGCGGCCGGTAATCCGAAGACCATCACCAAGATCCAGACCAGCCTCGATGCGCTCTATCAGGCCTACGTCGCCAATCCGAAACTCGCCTACGAAGAACCCTCAACTTACAATCCCGACTGGTTCGGACTCGGGCCTTCGGGTGCGGTGCTGGCACTGCTGGAGAAGGAACTGGAACCCGGGTTCGACGAGCGGATTTCCGACGGGAATGCCAGAGAGATCAGCCGCCGCAAGGCGTACACCGACATGCTTGTCGCCTGCCGCGACGTCCACCGCGAGAACCGTCGCCAGTACACCAACCAGTCGATGATCAACGACCTCTACGGCATCTATCTGGCCAACCGCGGAATCGCTGTTCTCACTCCTTCGAGCGCGCTTCCTGAAAAGCACGCCCTCCGCTATCTCCACGAGTCCATCGGTCTCGAACCGTGGTTGGGCAGTGAAAAAGACGGCAAGCCAACGCGCCCGCTCGGCGATTCCTTCTACCAGCTAACAGCCAACGGCCTCACCAAGGAGCTCGGATTCGTCGGAAACTACGGCGAGGTCCTCGATTGGGCTGTCGAGATTTACGAAGCCACCAAGCCTTCTCACGACCAGCCCGGCGACCCGAAGATCAAGGCGCAGCTCGTCAAGATCGCCGCAGCCCGCGCGCCGTTCCGCTATCCGATGCTCGATCAGGACGGAAACCGCGCGATGATCATGGAAACCATCATCGGCTGGCGTGATACGCATTATCCCGGAGACGTCACCTACGACCAGCGCCCGTCATGGGACGGAACTCCGTTCCAGGCCTCCGCGGCCACGCTCGACCCGAAACTGGTGGGTTATTCCCAACAGATGCTCGCCGACAACCAATTCTTCGCGATGATTTCAAAACACATGGAGAACAAGGGCTTCCGCGTCACGTTCTCGTTGTTAGGGGTGCCGGATCGTTACGAAACGATCAAGGCACAGCCGCCGGTTCCGCATCGCCTGCCGATGTCGTGGGACCAGCCGGACTTCGTTTTCTCGGACGAGGAGGACGGCGTGGTCGCCATCAAGAATGGCAGGGAAATCCTCTACGCGTCCCTCTACTGGCGCGCCCGCCATGCGGTGAATTTCCTCGGCCGTGTCCACTATCTAACACCGGTTTTTGATCGCATCGCTACCGTGAAACTGGACATCGACCACACACCATCGGGCATGGAATACACCCGCCCGGACTGGACGAACTTCGGATTCGCCAATGGCGGCCACCGCTACCCCGCCAGCTTCATTTCCGCCCATGCCGGTGAGAAACTTCCAATCGCGAGGATCCCCGATGGCGTCGATTTCAAGCCCGGCAAGGAAAACATCCACGCCGGCAAAGGTGATTTCTATCAACTCCGATATGGCCCGTATTTCATCGCCATGAACATGAGCTCGGACAAGACATTCGACCTGAAGGTACCGGAGCACACCGGCAAGCTGATCAATCTCGTCACCCGCAAACCGTTCGAGCCCGGCAGTGTGGCGAAGGTTGGTCCCCGGACGACTGTGGTGGTTTACCGTGATGGATACTGAATGTTAGATCGACCGGATCAAAGCAACTCCTGCCGCCACTCGAGGTATTCGTTCTCGTCGCGTTCCGGCGGGCGTTGGATATCCGGGCGCGGCGGTTCGGGCGGAGGCGCGACCGTGATTTCCACGGCCTTTTCAATTTTCATTGTAGGGGTTGCGGCCACCGTTGGAGGGATTGGATTCTTCCCGCGTTGCAGGGGCGGCTGTGGCGATTTTCGGTTTGAGCGATTTGTCCATCGTCTCGAACCAATGTTGCAGGAAGAATTTCTTCTCCTGGGTGAGCAGAACCTCCGAGCGGCCGAGGATCGGGCGCAGCGAGGTGGTCATCTGCAAGGTAACTAACAAGAACACGACGCTCCAGATCGCCAGCGGACCTTTCTGGGTGCCGCCGGTGGAGAAGATGACGGATTTCAGAAAGCGCAGCGCGAAGAACACCGCGATGATCCACGAGCCGACGGCCAGCGTGCCCATGAAGCCGAACGAGTCGGTCGATTCCGCGAAGATCCACACGGCCGGCGCGAAACCTAACAATAACAGCCCGGCCAGCGCGAGCGCCCCGGCGAGGCAGGCGGCCAGCTGCGAGATCGACACCCGCGCGCCGGCCAGCGTGGCGAAGATGTAGAGGCTCGGGAAACAGATCAGGCCGGAGAAGATCAACCCGGCGGTGACCTTGGCAGGAGCGGCCCACAGTTGTTCATGTTTCGCGAAGCAACCGAGGACGAAGCCGAAGAGCAGGATCGAGACGATCGCCATGACGGCGAATTTGCCCGTGGCGCCATGGTTCGGCTCCGCGAGGCGCGGGATCAGGGCGTTGGGCCGGCGCAACAGCGCCTCGAACAATGTCTTGAGGTCGAGTTTCTCCGGCAGCGGGGCTTCGAGCGGCGGGGGCTGGACGGTGTCAGGAGTTTCGGGTGGGTTCATGGTGGTGGGGTGGCTTGGTGGTTCGATTGGATGGCTTTGGCGATCGGGATGATCAGGATGAGAACGATGACGGCGAGCGCGGGCAGGCCGAAGCCGCCGGCGATGTGGTCGATGGAGCGCCACACCGCTTGATAGAAATTACCGTCCATCGGATCGGGTCGCAGGAACTCAACCTTGAGCCGCGGGCTGCCGAAGAACGGCCGCAGGATCCAGGAAAATTGAGCGCCGAGGAACCCATTCCCGCCGAGCCAGGCGAGCAAAGTGGCGGTGGCGGCCGCCGGGGTCGGGGCTTTGACCGCAAGCAGCCGGTGGAGGTGGAGGTTCGCCGTGATCCCCGCGAAGCCGATGAGGACTGTGTGGGTGACGAGGTAAGCGGCATGGGCATTTCCCGCACCCGGCGCGTTGGGTGGCGGAGCGTTCCAGGCGAGGAAGAAGGTGACGGGTGCCAGCGAGCCGAGGATCAAGGCGGCGAGCGCGAAGGACGTGAGCAACGCAAGCATGGATTGCCGGAACCCGAGACCGGTGCCCAGCAGCAGCCCGAGCAGACCGTTGAGCAGGCCGTTGCAAGCCAGCGTGAGCGCGATGAGCAGCGGCATTTTCACCGCCACGTAAACGCCCATCAACGGATCGCGCCAGAAGCCGACGGTGAACCCGTAAATCGCCAGGCCCACGCAGGCGGTCAGCGCGACCCAAGCCACCCGCTGCGGCGTCGGAGCATCCAGCCAATCGGTGTCGGGCTGGATCAATTGGCGGAGGTTCATGGCGCGGATTCAAGGGCCGCTTTGTGAACCGGTGATGCGGAATGGGTGAGATTTCCGTGAATCCGGCTCTGGCAGATGGCGCTTGAATGTTCCGCCCCCGGGCACTAGTGCGGGGGCCGCATGGATCCAAGGCACCCTTACGAAACGCTGTCGCTATTCACCACCGGCCTGGTGCTGGCGATCTGGCTGATCGGCGTCCACGCGTGGATGCTCGCCAAACCCGCGAAGGTGCAGGCGTTCCTGAAAAAATTCCCGCGCAACGACCAGCTCGGCCAGATCCTGATGGGCATCGGCCTCGCGTGGTTCTGGTTGCTGATCGCCCCGGACAACCTTGGCAAACTCAGCGCCCTGGCGATGGACCTCGGCGAGTTCAACAACGCCAAACGCCTCCTGCAATGGGCGGTGCCTATTTCGCTGATCCTCGTCTGCCGCAGCGTGCGGGATTTCCTCGCGGTCCGCGCGCTGGGACTCGTCGGGCTGATGGTCGCCGCGCCGCTGCTCGGATCGGCGTTTTTGAAAGACCCGTCATCGCGCCTGCTGGTGCCGCTTTTCGCCTACGCCGTGCTGACCGCCTCGATGTTCTGCGTCGGCATGCCCTACCTTTTCCGCGACGCGGTGACCTGGGTGACCGCCGATCAGAAGCGCTGGACCTTGTTCTCCGCGGCGGGCCTCGGCTATGGGGTGGCCGTCTTCATCTGCGCCTTCGCCTTCTGGCGCGGCTACTGAATTTCCTGAAATCAAAACGGCGTCCTCTCACTTGGTTGAGAGGACGCCGTTTTGTTGAAGGATTCGTTTCAGTAAACGGGTGCGCCGGAAGTATCGCCACCGCCGGAAGCCCCGCCGCCGCTGACTTTGTTCGCCGAGTTTTCCAAGCCTTCGCCGCCGATCCGCATGTCACGGCCGAGGCCGATCATCGTATTGCAGGAGCTGAAAAGCACGGCTGCGGCAGCAACTGTGATCAGGAGAAATGATTTCATAGGGATTTTTGATAACCCAAATCCACGCTCCTGCAAGTCGATATTGTAAGCTTTTCTTAAATTTCTGCTCAGGAACCGGCCGGAATTTCCGCCAGCAGCGGCGATGTCGCCAGATCCGATGGCGCGACGACTTTCTCGTCCATCGGCACTTTCCCGATGCCGCCGTAGCGCTCTTCGATGATCTTTTTCACTTTCGGATCATCCAGCTTGTAGTCCCGGAAGCGCCGCGGCTTGCACAGCTCGACGCCGGCTTGTTGATAGATTTTCCAGACCAGTTCCGAGCAATAAAGGTTGCCGTCGTCCCAGCGGAAGCGCGGGTCGTAATTCTTGCCGATCTGCGCCGCGGCCCAGGTGCGGGCGGTTTGATAACTGGCGGGAGCCACCGCGGTCTTGAGTCGGCGGGCCATGAAGGTGCCGGGCTTGGAGCGAGATTTGAAAATCTCCAACGACACCACGCCCACCGGCTGCACCGCCTCCAACACCATCGGCTTGCCGTCGCTCAGCAACACGATCCCGCAATGGGTGTAAGGCGAACCGGTCGCCGCGATGATCGCCCCGCCTTGGCCGGCAGTGGATCCGCTGAAAACGATGTCGCCCTCGCGCAACTCCGCCCCGAACGAGGAAACGGAGGCAATGGCCAGGATCACGCAGGCGGCCGCGGCGACAAGACAGGATTTTCTCATGGGCGAACGATGCACCGCCTCCCGCTCAATTCAAGCTGGCATCTTCCAATCTCAAAACTGCCAGGCAATCCCGGTTCCTAACAAATGGTTGTCGGAATCGCCGCCACCGTCGGCGTGGGTGTAACTGTATCCCGCTTTGAACAGCAGGTTCGGGTTGATCCGCCAGCCGGTGCCGATTTCCGCCCGCCACAGGTCGGGCTGCCAGACCACGCCGCCGGCGGCGTCGTTGGTCAGGATCTGGCCGAAGCGCGTCGCCAGCCAGAAGCCGGGAGAAACTTTCCAGCGGGCCTGGAGAAACCACGAGGTAGCGCGCAGATCGCCGGCGGCGGGCGTCTCGAATTCGGTGACCAGGACCTCGCCGGAAACAATCAGATTGTGGCGGGCCCAGCGCGCGTCGATGCCGAGGGTGCTCTGAAGCAGATCGTCGCGATTCCCGCCGGGGACGTTTTCATCCAGCCACGGGCCTTGGCTCGCGGACACTCCGAACGCCCAGGCGGCATCGGGACGATAACCGAAGCGCGCGCTAACAGCCGGATGGCTGAAATCGATCTCCGACCACGAGTCCGGTGATGCCGCGAGCCCGGTGCTTTTGACTTCCAGCGCGTAGTCCAGGAATTCGGTGGCACCGAACACGGAAGCACCCGGGGTATAGACCGGTCCCCAGACCAATGCCGACCACTGGTTGTTTCCGGCCCCCGGCAAACCGCTGGCACCTCCCGGCCCGGGACCGGGGCCGCCCGGACCAGGACCACCCGGGCCGGGTCCGCCACCGCCTGAGAAGCCGATGATCTGGCTATATGGCAGCGGGGCCAGCAGAAACGGATCGTCAAAAAAACCGTGGGTGTTAGGCCATGCCCCGAAGACGGTGGAAAATTTTCCGATCTGGAAATTCAGCCGCTGGTCGTCGCACACGCGCCAGCGCAGGATGATTTCATCAAGCCTGAGGTCGCCGTCCGGTTGGTCGCCGGGATCGAATCCCCGGTCGAAGCGGGCGGTCGCTAGCAGAAACAAGTGGTCGCCTGCGGCGGCATCGATGTCGAGAGTCAGCCGCGGGGCGAGGAAGCTGGTGTCCGTGCGATCGAGATCCGCGGGTGTCGGAGTGTCGCCGGACCAGACGACGGCTTCCAGCGAAGGTCGCAGATCGAGGAGAAACGGGCTGTCCGCCGGGGTCAGGTGGAAGCCGTCCTGGGCACTCAAGGAGACGGCGCAGAGCGAGAGAATGGCGAGCGCTTTCAAGGGGCGGTGTTCGGTTTGGAGAAAGTCACGGTGGCGGGGCTGCCGGAAGTGATGGTGACCGGCGCGGACCATTGGGATTTTTCATCGAGCTGAGCTCGCAGGGTATAGCTGCCCGGCGGCACACCGGTTAGAGTAAATTTCCCGGCGGCGTCGGTAACCGTGAACCACGGGCTGTCCACCACCAGCACCACAGCGTTCATGTGATCGTGGATCTCGCACCTCACGCGCACGAGGCCGGCCTTGTCGAAGGTCACCACCGGCGCGGGCGTTTCGCTCTTCTTGTAGCGCCCGGCATCGAATTTCTTGGCGCGGGAAAGCGAGAAGACGTTGTGGAAATCGTTGTCGTTGTTAGGAAACTCCACGGTCGTGCCGCGCGACACGACAAGCAGGCTGCGGGCGAACTGATATCCCTGCTGCGCGAGGGCGACCTTCGCGCCCGGCGCGCGGGCGGTGACGC
>JBGSOI010000041.1:0-10526 GCA_041739215.1 Akkermansiaceae bacterium | reverse complement strand
GGAAGCTGCCCAGCAGGGGGCTCTCGGCTGGTCCGTCGCACCCCCCGCACCGGTGCTGGTCGGCCGGCGCGGGAGTTCCAGCCCTTACCAGGTGACGTTCTCCCCGCTGCGTCTGCGGGGCGACGGGTCAGGCCTGCCCTCCGGATCGGCGGTGATGGCATGGCTGCCGAGTCCGCGTTCGGTGTCGGTCAGGGCGCGTTGAAGCACCGTGACGACGTCATCCACCGGCACGGGTTCCAGTTGGAAAATCTGTGAACGCGAGACCAGCGGAGAGTTGACGTGGAAATACGGATTGTGGGTAGTCGCTCCGATGAACCTGACCACACCGCGCTCGATGTGCGGCAGCAGCACATCCTGTTGGGCCTTGTTGAAGCGATGAATCTCGTCGATGAACAGGATCGTCGTCTCGCCGCGCAGGTCGCGCCAGGTGCGGGCCTGATCGATCTTCGCCCGGATCTCCGCGACGTTGGATTCCACGCCGTTTAACGATTCGAAGCGCGAGCCGGTGGTCCTGGCGATCACGTTGGCCAGGGTCGTTTTTCCCGTTCCCGGCGGGCCATAGAAAATGAGCGAAGTGAAACGGTCCGACTCGATCGCCCGTCGCAACAATTTCCCAGGAGCCAGAATATGCTGCTGCCCAGCCACTTCAGAGAGCGAACGAGGTCGCATCCTGGCTGCCAACGGTTCGGTGGGCGGGGGCTTGGCGGACATGGCCGCAGGAGTGGTGAAAAGGTCGGACACGATTACGTCGGCGTGGAAATCATGGCGCAGGTCCCCAGCGTTGCCAGCCCATATTCCCTCACAACACCAGAACTGACATTCAGTTCCGTTCAATTATAAGCCTCAATTTACTGCTTATGGCCGTTTTTGAGACCAGTTGGCCGTGGATGGGACCTCATAAAGCTTCCGGTATCCTGATTTTCAGGTAATTTGAATTCGTTCTGAGGCGCTTCGGCCCCGAAAGAACTCTCAGCTAAGAAGCCGAGCCGACAAAGTTCGTCATTGATCTCCGGGGGGAAGTCAACCGAACAGGCAAGGCCCAAGTGGCTCTGAAAAAAGCGCGAGTTGAAAATCCGGGGGGAAATTCAACTCGCGCTTTTCTTTTGCCCCGGGAAGGGGGCAGGACTTCGACCCACCCTCCTTGAGGTTGATAATTCAAGGAATCCTGCGCGTATCGGGGCAGATGAAATTCCTCACGCTCCTCGCCACCCTAGCCTGCGGTTACGGACTTTGCGCAGCCGAAGAAGTCACCGCGGTCCGTGAGGGCAGACAGGTCGTGATCCGCGCGGGGAACCGGGTCGTCCTGCGCTATCAGGCAGAGCCGGGTGACTTGCCGAAGCCCGAAATCCCCAAGGCCTATGCCCGCGGCGGCTACATCCAGTCGATCCACACACCGGCGGGTCGGCTCATCACCGATGATTTCCCGGCTGACCATTTGCACCACCACGGCGTCTGGAGCCCGTGGACGAAGACCGAATTCGAAGGTCGCTACCCGGATTTCTGGAACATGGGTGCGAAAACGGGCACGGTCGAGTTTGTCGCCCTGGACGACGTTTGGCAAAAGGACGGCAAAGCCGGCTTCAAGGCCCGTCATCAGTTCGTCGACCTAACGGCAAAACCGCCCAAGGTCGCGCTGTTGGAAACCTGGGATGTCGGCGTTTCCGTAGCTGTAAATACCTACGTCATCGATTTCACCTCCACCCAAACCTGCGCCACCCCTTCCCCACTCAAGCTGCCGGAGTATCACTACGGCGGTGTCGGGTTCCGGGGCAACGGTGGTTGGAATGGCGCGCGAAACTGCCGCTACCTCTCCGCATCCGGCCTGACCGACCGGGTGAAGGTGAACACCTCGCGCGAGAAGTGGTGTTGGGTAGGCGGCAAAGTCGATGGCTGGACCTGCGGCGTGGCAATCCTTGGCCACCCGGAGAATTTTCGCTTCCCCCAGCCCATCCGCGCACATCCGACTGAGCCGTTCTTCTGCTTCGCACCGCAGCAGTTGGGTGAGATGGAGATTGTCCCGGGAAAAGACTACATCGCCCGCTATCGCTTCATCGTCGCCGACGGCGAACCTGATGCCAAGGATGCGGAAACGTGGTGGACCGACTACTCGAAGGCTCGTTAGAATTTCCTGAGCACCGTGTCCGAGCACAGGCGCTCCTCAGTGTTAGGGTGGTCGAGCGTGTAGTGCAGGCCGCGCGATTCCTTGCGACGGGTCGCGCACTCGACGATCAAGCCGGCCACCGCGACCAGGTTTCGCAGTTCCAGGATGTCCGCATTGACCCGGTGACCCCAATAGAACTCGCGGACTTCCTTCTTCAGATTCCGCAGCCGTGCGGTTGCCCGGCGCAGGCGGTTGTCGGTGCGGACGATCGACACATAGTCCCACATCAGCCGCCGGATCTCGTCCCAGTTGTGATAGATGACCACCAGTTCGTCCGGCTCCGCGGTGTCGCCGTGCTCCCATGCGGGGATGGTCGGTGGCTCCTGAACTTCCTTCCCGGGCGGATGCGAGCGCATCATGTCGTCCAGCGCGCGGCGGGCGATCACATTGCCTTCCAACAGCGAGTTGGAGGCCAAGCGGTTCGCGCCGTGCAGGCCGGTGCAGCCGACCTCGCCCACCGCGTAAAGTCCGCGCAAGGAGGACTTGCCGTTCACGTCGGTTAGGACGCCGCCGCATTGATAGTGCGCGGCCGGCACGACAGGGATCGGCTGGGTCTCGCAGTCGAGGCCGAACTTCAGCAGCGTCTGATAGATATAGGGAAACCGCTCCTTCATGAAGCCCCTGGGCTTGTGGGTGACGTCCAGATAGACGCACGCCGCACCGGTGCGTTTGATTTCCCGGTCGATGGCGCGGGCGACGATGTCCCGCGGCGCCAGCGACCCGCGCGGGTCGATTTTTTTCGTGAAATCCGCGCCCTTGGCGTTGATCAGGATCCCGCCCTCGCCTCGGACCGCCTCGCTGACGAGGAAGGATCGCGCTTCCGGGCCGGTCGCGCCCGGATTGTAGAAACAGGTTGGATGAAATTGGATGAACTCCATGTTGGCGATCGATGCGCCTGCCCTCCAACCAAGAGCCACGCCGTCGCCGGTCGCCGAGTCCGGATTGGTCGTGTAGAGATAGACCTTGCCACAGCCACCGGCCGCGAGGACCACGCGGTCGGAGCGGAAAACCTTCACCTCGTTGGTCTTCGTTTCGAGCACGTAGGCCCCGAGCACCCGGTCGTCCACCGCTGCGCCGAGCTTGGCCGTGGTGATGAGGTCGATCACGAAATGGTTCTCCAGCAATGTTAGATTCGGGGTCTTCCGCGCGGTTTCTATCAACGCCCTGGCCACCTCCCGCCCGGTCGTGTCGCGAGCGTGGAGAATCCGCCGGTGCGAATGGCCGCCTTCCTTGCCGAGGAGGAAATGATCGTCCTCCTTGTCGAACGAAACCCCGTATTCCACCAGATCCTCGATGGCCGCCGTGCCCTCGCCGATGATCGTCCGCACGGCCGCCTCCTTGCAGAGTCCGGCCCCGGCATCGAGCGTGTCGGCGACGTGGTGTTCTTCGGAATCTCCGGCATCCCGCAGTGCTTCCGGCAGCACCGAGGCGATCCCGCCCTGGGCCCACGCCGTGTTCGACTCGTAGGCCTCGCCCTTGGTCAGAACAATCACCGAACCGTGTCGCGCCGCCCGCAGGGCAAAGGAAAGTCCGGCAATACCGGCGCCGATCACCAGGAAATCTGCTGTCATCTGCCGCGAGTATGGACCGCGACGACTGATGGACAACGGCAAATTTGTCACTTCCGCGCCTTGACCCCGCCGCCCGGGCAGGCCACCCCTGCCGCATGAGTTTTTTCATCACGGGCACCGACACCGGAGTCGGCAAAACCCACGTCACCCGCCTGATCCTCGAAGCCCTGCGCCGCGAGGGCCGCGACGCCGTCGGCTACAAGCCCGTCGCCTGCGGGGATCGCGAGGACGCCGTCATTCTATCAGCCGCGTCCGGCGGACTCGACCTCGACGAGATCAACCCGGTTTTCCTCAACACCGCCGTCGCGCCCTACGTCGCTGGCATGTTGGAAAACCGCACGGTGAAGCCGGCAGTGCTGATAGACGGCTTTCGGCGGCTGGCCGCCAGCCACGAACAGATCATCGTCGAAGGGGCCGGTGGCTGGGAAGTGCCGCTGGCTGCGAATTACCGGGTGTCGGACCTGGCTGCGGATTTGAAACTGCCGGTCATCCTGGTCGCCGCCAACAAGCTAGGCGCGCTGAACCACATTTTACTCACCGTCGCCGCGATCCGCGCCAAGGGCCTGGTTTGCGCCGGAATCATCCTCAACCAGCTCGAAGATGAAATGGACACCGCGATGATCACCAACAAGGGCGTGGTCGAGGACCTCACCGGAGTGCCTCTGCTAGACCATCTGATCCACGGCCAGGATTTCATCGATGCGGAAACCTACCTCGGCCTCGCGGCGAAAGCTGGCGATTGACGGATGGTTTTGAGCGTCGATCCGGATGGCGTCGACCCTCTTTTTGCTTCACTCGCGCCACTTCATTGCTGCAGTCGTCCCTCCCTTGGCCACCCGTTCCGCTCCGGCTGTTTCTAGGGAACCGAACTGCGGGCAAGACGAAACCCGACGTTTTCGGAGGTGAGGGTCGGACTGCTGTGGCCGCGGGATGCGACGCGGCAGTAGACCGCGTGCGAGCCCCAGCCGCCGCCCCGGAGCACCCGCGTAAACCCCGTAACAGGACCTGGTGGATTGCTCAAAAAATCCCCTCCGTAAATGCCATACCAATCCCAGCACCATTCAAACATGTTGCCCGCCATTTCATGCAGCCCGTAGCCGTTAGAAGCGAAACTCCCCACCGGTGAACTGTAGGGATGTTTTCCATCGTCGTTGTTGCTCCAAAACGGGTGTTGCCCTTCCGTGCCTGTCTGATAGGTTTCTCCACCTACATTCCAGAAGTTTGCCAGACTGTGGGATATGGATGCGTCGTCCCACGGGAAAAGTTTTCCACTCAACCCGCCCCGCGCCGCTTTTTCCCACTCTGCCTCCGTCGGCAGTCGATACCCGCTGGTGTTCCAGTTACAAACCGGCGCACTTTCGCCCGTCTTGTAGGTGGAACCGGAGACCGTGTAACACGGCGTCAGTCCCTCCTTCTCGCTGCGTGCGTTGCACCACTTCACCATCGCATGCCAAGAAATCGAATGCACGGGATGGTTGGCCGCTTTGCCGCCGCCTGTTGGCAAATCCGTGTAGCCACGACTCAAACCCCAGGCCCGCACCTCATCCCACTGTTCCTTGGTAATCTCAGTTCTCCCCATGTAGAACGCGCTCACATACACACTGCGTGCCGGTAGCTCATTGCTGAATCCCACCGGCGGATCCGACAGGTCGCCCATCCGAAAACCGCCCGCCGGGATCAGGGCAAAACTGTCCAGCGCAGTCACCCGCACCGTAACCACGTAGTGTTGGGTGGAGGAGTCCGCAGCGACCACGGTGTAGGTGCGTGCGGGGGTGAAGTCCCAGGCCACGCCGCTACTCGGACTGACAAAGGCGCCGCTGAAGGTAATCGTCGGGACGAGGGCGGTGAGGCTGGTGCCGAACGGAACCTCCAGGGCAATGGTGTGCGCGGCCTGGTCGATCACCCCGATGACGGGCGGAACGAGTCCCTGGAAGCTGAACCCGGTGATGGCCTTAAGCGGGCTGTCGGGGCTGGCAACCTTGAACTTGGCGGCTGTTTTGCGGGTGTTGTTTTTCTCGCTGGACTCCCTGACCTTTTGGAGATCATCAGCCGCGGCAATGACATAATAGGAGCCCGGCTTACAGTTGGAGGGAACCTCCAGCCTGGTGGTGGCATTTGATGATTTGCCGCGGTTCAGGGCCGCCACTGTCCGCGTGCCTTTGAGGCGGATGTCCCCGGCGCTTTTGCTTGAATTGGTGGACAGGTAGAAGCGCACGCTCGACTTGCCTGCCCGGGTGGTGCCGGTGTTTTTCACCGTGCTCGCCACCGTGACGAAACCGCCCGGCACCACGCTGGCCGTCCTGACACTCACCGACGTGACGATGAGATCCGGGGCGGCGGCCGACGCGTTTGAAATCGTGGACAATTGCGCCAGCACCACGCCGGCCAGCACGGGCAGCATGCGCCCGATTGCCCGCCCGAGCGCTGCCAATGGCATCATTTTCCGGATTGGCAGGCATGGCGGGCAGATCATGGGCCAAGGAGATTTCATGAGTTTTGGATTTGAGAAGTGAAGCAAATCGCTATTCATCCCTAAAAAAATCGCGCCCGTCAACAACTCCGTTGCTCTTTGTCGGCGACTAAGCAAAACTGCCGGGATTTCCTCGATGCGGAAAACTACGTCGGCCTGGCGGCGAAAGCCGGCGATTGACGGATGGTTTTGAGCGTCGATCTTCGCGGGAACAAACGATGACCTCAAACGCCAGCATCGAACCAATCACGGAAACCGAGAAGTGGGTCCGGGTCGGACACTATCCGACTTTGGAGCAGGCGTATGATCACGGGTTGGTGATCCTCGCGATGGGCGAGTCCTGCCAGGTAACAGAAGCGGCCACGCCGGGGGAATTCGACCTCCACGCGGAAGCACTGCCAGCGGCGAGGATTTTCAATGAATTGGATGCCTACGGGAAGGACGCGGCGCTGCCCGTCGCGATGACGCCGGCCGCGGGCGAGTGGACGCGGCATTCGCCGGGTTGGGTGTATTGCGGAGTGTGGATGATTGTGCTGATGGCGGTCTTTTACTGGCAGGGCCAGGATTCGTCGCTGGTGGAAAGGGCGGCTTCGTCGAACGTGGGGCTGATCGAGCGGGGTGAGTGGTGGCGGCCGTTCACCGCGCTGTTCCTGCATGCGGATCTGGGGCATCTGGTTGGGAATTTGCTGAGCGGGTTGGTTTTCGGAGCGCTGGTCTCGCGGATGATCGGGCCGCTGCCGGGCTGGGCATTGATCCTCGGCTGCGGCACTCTCGGGAACATCATCACCTCCCGGCTCACCTATCCGGAAGCGTTCACCTCGATCGGAGCATCGTCTGCGGTTTTCGCGGCGCTGGGGATTCTATCCGGGCTGGGAGTGGCCGAAACCCTGCGTGACCGCGCGCGCTTGCCTTGGCTGAGAATCTCCGCCCCGTTTCTAGCAGGCCTGGTCCTGCTAGGCTGGCTCGGCGGTGGAGGTGGTCCTGGCTCGAATACCGACGTGCTGGGGCACGTCTTTGGTTTCAGCTCCGGCCTGGTGGCGGGCGTCGCGGCGGGAGCGCTCGAGGGAAAACGCGCCACCTCGGCATGAAGCGTTTGCCATCGGGCCCGGCGGAGTGTCTTCTGACACCGAATAACCATGGAACTTCACCGAATATTCTCAGACTCGCCGCTGAGCGAAAATGCCGCCCGGATCCTGCAGGAAGGCGTCGCGCCGCATGAAATCATCGTGCCGCAGAAGCGCTTGTCGTCCATCCTGGCCAAGCCAGAACCGGACCCGGCATTTCCGCTGGCCGACATCGCGTTCGGCCAGCCGGACTTGGATAGTATCGCGAACTCCGAACGGCTGAAATGGATCCAGGTGAGTTCGGCCGGATTCACCCGCTACGACACGCCGGAGTTCCGCGCGCTGGCTGCGGCGCGCGGACTGATCGTCACCAACAGCTCAAGCGTCTATGCCGCGGCGTGCGCGGACCATGTGTTCGCCTTCATGTTAGCCAACTCCCGGATGCTGCCGCAAGGTCTGCGGAGCCATGCGCCCATCGGCTCGCCCGAGTATTTCCAACTGCGCGCCGACTCGGTTTCGCTGCGCGGGCAGAGCCTGGTCATCCTAGGCTTTGGCGGGATCGCTTCCCAACTGCTCAAACTGCTTGCACCCTTCGAAATGCAGATCACCGCCATGCGCCGCAAGCCTCTGGGTGAAGAGGGCGTTCCGACCGTAACGGCCGAAGGACTGCCAGACGCGCTCGCCACCGCCGACCACGTCATCAACATCCTGCCGGATAACGCGGCCTCGCTGAATTTCATCAATGCCGCGCGCCTTGCCCAAATGAAGCCCGGCGCGGTGTTCTACAACATCGGCCGCGGCACGACCGTGGACCAGGACGAGTTGCTAGCCGCGCTGCGTTCCGGTCACCTCGCTTCGGCGTGGCTGGATGTCACCGATCCCGAGCCGCTGCCTGACGATCATCCTTTGCGTGCCGAGAAAAATTGTTTCATCACCCCGCACACCGCGGGCGGCCATGCCAACGAGTCGGAAACGCTGGTGCGGCACTTCGTCGCGAATATCAAACGCTATCAGGCCGGGGAACCGCTGCTGGACCGGGTCATGTGAGGGCGACGAATACCCCTTCGAACTGCACACAGACCCGCCCCTCTTCTTCGATAGTCACTTGCAGGATGAGCCTCGCCTTACCCTTCTGGGCGAACTGATTCCTGAAGGCGGAGAACGTCGCTTCATCCGGACTTCTGCAAATCGCCCGCAGGGTTCCGCGCACCGGGTGTTGGTATTGGATCGAGCTGCGGCGGACGACGATGTGGGCCTTCCGATCACCTAGCAGGAGCCACAACAGGCCGTAGCCTGCGAGTACCGCGATGGCGCTCAGGCTGCCGCCGAAGGCCGTGCCGAGGTGGTTATGATTGAGGTCCAGCGGGGCGGTTAGAACGAGCTGGTCATCGCCGAATGACTCCACCCGCACGCCCATCGATTTGGACAGCGGGATCTGGGCGTGGAGAAACCGCTCGGTTTCGGCGGCAGAGGCGATTGCTGACATGCCAGGATGTTGAAGGGTTGCCCGCGGGAATTTGAAGTCCAATGTGGGATTCCTCCGAGGTGTGACCGAAAGCAGCGGCAAAATAAGGAGAGTGGACATTCTGTCCACTTGCCGATGCGCGGCGAAAGCGGTAGCGCGAAGCTCATCTCTTTCTCTTCCCATCGGCAGTTGGGCCGAAGTCCCACCCTCCTTACTGATTTCCATGCCGCGGTCCATCTGTTTCAGCGCCCCCATTTCCTCGGCTTTACCTGCCCATTCTGACCTCCTAGTCTCCGCAGCGATGCGATTCTTCACTGCCCTAGCGATCTACCGGCTGCTATTGCCGTTGCTGTTCATCGCGGCATTTCCCGGCTGGGTGGTGAAAATGCTGCGGCGCAGCGGCTTCGGTACGAGCCTGGGAGAGCGCGCCGCGATTTACACCGCCCCGCTCGAATACGAACCCTGCGGTGCGGTCCATTTCCATGCGGTCAGTGTCGGCGAGTCACTGCTAGCGCTCAAACTCATCCGCGAGTGGTTGGTTAGGGAGCCCGGCCGCCGCTTCGTGCTGGCGACCGGCACCGCCACCGGCCACGCGGTGGCGACAGGCGCACAAGTCCCCGGGCTGCGTGTCTCCTACTCGCCTCTGGATTTCCGTTGGATGATCCGCCGCTATCTGAAGCGCTTCGAGCCATCGCAGATCGTCCTGATCGAGGGCGAGGTCTGGCCGCATTTGTTGTTAGCTTGTAATCAGAAGGACATTCCGGTCCGCCTCGTCAACGCCCGCATGTCGCCACGGTCGGCGCGGCGGTTCAGGAAATTCGCCACGTGGCTGCGCCCGATCTATCGATTGCTCGATGCCGTGGCGATCCAGGAACCCGACGACGCCGGAATCTGGGAGACGCTCGGCATCGGGCGGGAAAAGATCCACAACACGGGCAGTTTGAAATTCGATCCCGGCAGTGGCACGCGCCCGGCGCGGCAACCGGAATTCCAGGAAATGCTCGACGCGTTCGGCAAAGGCCGGCCGGTGGTTCTGGCAGCCAGCACCCATCCGGGAGAGGACGCCTGGATTGCCAGGGCGATCCGCGATGCGAATCCGGAGGCGCTGGCGGTGATCGTGCCGCGCCATGCCGAACGGCGGGCCGAGGTAAAGACGGAGCTGGAAGCTGCGGGATTTCTGGTAGGGTTGCGATCGTCATTTCCAAAGTTCGCAGCGACTGGTGAGCACAGCCACGTGTTCGTCATCGACAGCACTGGCGAGCTCCGCAATTGGACGGCGCATGCGGATGTGGTCGTCATCGGCAAGAGCTTTCTATCCACTGGCGGCCAGAATCCCTGCGAGGCGATTCTTGCGGAAAAGCCGGTGATTTGCGGCCCGCACATGGAGAACTTCCAGCCACTCGCGAACCGACTCATCGCTGCCGGGGGCTGCATTTCCGCGAGCGATCCGGACGCACTTTCCCGCGCCATCGTCACAGCGCTCGATCCGCAAAAATCCCGTGCGATGACCCGCGAGGCATCCGCATTGCTCGCCCGCCACGAAGGTGCGACCCAACGGATTCTGACGCTGCTTATGGCCGGAAATGTCCCTATAATTTGATGCAAGCGGAGTTTGTCATTTTCCAAATCACTCTTTAGACTGCGCATCGTGAGCGATTCTGATACCGATCCATTGAGCAGCCTCCTGTCCAGCTTTGCCCTGGGACCCGCGTGGGCCCGTGCCGCCGGCGACTCCACCGAGCGCAAACCCAAGACATTTGCCGGAGGCGAGGATCGTCCGCCGCGTCGCGATGAC
>JBGSOI010000250.1:0-129170 GCA_041739215.1 Akkermansiaceae bacterium | reverse complement strand
TGGCGCTTGCAGCCGACGAAGAGGACTTTCTTGCCCTTGCCGACGAGGTCGGCGAGGAAATCGGAGGCTTTATCGAGCTGCTGGACAGTTTTTTCCAGGTCGATGATGTAGATTCCGCCTTTGTCCTTCATGAGGAAGGGCTTCATGCGCGGATTCCATTTTTTGGTTTGGTGGCCGTAGTGGACGCCGGCGTCCACCATTTCGTTGATGAGTTCGTTGATCATTAGTTATCCAGGTTTCCCGCCTTGAAATCAGGACGGGCGATTTTGAAGATTTGCCGCATGGAGCCCCTCCGGATCTTCGTTGGTGAATAAGGCGGCTTGAAGAGGGGCGGGGAAACTGGGAAATGCGGCCGGAGTTGGCAAGGGAAATCCGACGTCAGGAAATACGTGCCCGGACGGGGCGTTGGATGTTAGCAACTCGTGCCCGGACCCATCTCCCCCAACCCCGCGATCACCCGCTCCGCCTCGCCGATGAACAGGTCAACCATCGGCGAACGGTTGCCGAGCGTGAGCGCGTGGAAGCAGACCTCCGGAAAGCCGGGCAACGGCAATGCCCGCAACCCCGCCGGACGGATCGCCCCGGGAATATCCAGCGCCAGGCCCGCGCCGTAGCCCGCCGCGACGAAGCGGGAAACCAGATCGAGGCTGGCGAGCTCCAACAGCGGGAACCACTCGATCTTGCGGCGCTGGAGTTCCTGTTGGAACGCAATGACGGCGGGCTCCCCGCGTGGCAGGGTGACCAGCGGGAGATCGATGCGGTCGAGGTTGAGGATCTCCTCGGCGGCGGCCGGCCCATCGGACTCCCGGACTAACAGGACAAGCGGCATCCGCAGCAGTTCGTGGTGGCGGATGCCGTCATCCTTCGGGCCGGCGCTGGTGGCTAGACCGAGGTCGATCTTCCCGCTACGGAGATTCACTTCGATTTCCTCGATGCGGCCGGATTCGAGGCTGAAATGGAAGTCCGGAACCCGCGCCCGTACCGCGCCCAACAGGGCGGGGAGGTAGTCGCGCTGGACGATTTCCGGGCAGGAAATCCGCAGGCTGTGGTCGGCCCCGCCGCGCAAGCGCTCGGCCATCGCGGGAAGCTTCGTGAAGAACGGCTCGATGAAGGCGAAAAGCGCTTCACCTTCCGGGGTCAGTGCGAATGGTCTGCGGTGGAAGAGGGATTTGCCGAGGGAGTTCTCCAACTGGAGGATCTGCGCGCTGATCGCCGGTTGCTGGATGCCGTAGGGCATCTGGCGGGCTGCGGCGCTGACTCCGCGGCACTTGGCGACGTGATAAAAGAGTTCCAAATGGTGGATGTTCATGGCCGGGCGTCCATTGAAACAGTCGATGATGGCATTGAAAGATTCAATTAACACGACGACCCGGATGTTTGCTAGAACCTCCACGTCATCGGACACCCGCCATGAAATTCGAATCCGACCGCATCCCGCTCCAGCTTGAAATCACCCGCACCGGGATGTTTTCAAATTGCCCTGCGACGACAAGCCGCAAACCCTGATGCCGCACTGAAGTCCATAGTCTGTCTGCCCAATGCATTTCCTGCTCAAGAAATTCCGCCCACCCGCCAACCAACATGATCGCCGAATCCGAAAAATCCTGGCCGCGCGGCTTCTGGAACCTGATGTTCACCCAGTTCCAGGGCGCGTTCTCCGACAACGCGCTGCGCTGGCTGGTGATTTTCCCCGTGCTCGCCTCGCTGACTGTTAGCGAGGCGGACAAGGAAAGCTTCGTCGGGCATTCCTCGCTCTTGTTCGCGGTGCCGTTCCTGTTGTTCGCCACCGTCGGCGGCTGGATGGCGGACCGCTACAGCAAGCGATCGGTGATGATCGGCTTGAAAGCGGCAGAGATCGGCATCATGCTGTTTGCCATACTGGCCTTTCATTTGGGAATGCAATCGCTGCAACTCGCCGCGATCTGCATGATGGGCATCCAAAGCGCGATCTTCGCCCCGTCGAAATACGGGATCATGCCCGAGGTCCTGCCTACCTCGAAACTGTCCTCCGGCAACGGCATCCTCGAGCTGCTGACCTTCCTCGCCATCATCCTCGGGACCTACGCCGGCGGCTGGCTGGCGGAAACCCTGGCGGGCCGCGAGGTGTGGTCGGGAGTCCTGTTGATGGCGCTGGCGGCCTTCGGCCTGATGACCAGCATCGGAATCGCCAAAGTGCCCGCGGCCGATCCCGGAAAAAAGTTCAACCCTAACATCGTCGGGGAAATCTGGAACAATTTCAAGATCATGAAACTGGACCGCGACCTCTGGCGGGCGAACTGGGGCAACACCGCGTTCTTCTTCATCTCCATGCTGGCGCAGCTCAATCTCGCGCTTTACGCCCAGAAGGTCTTCCATCTGAAGCCGACCGAACAGGCCTCGCTCCAGGCGGCGCTGAGCCTCGGTATCGGCGTGGGCAGCATGGCGGCCGGCAAGCTGTCGCGCGGCCACATCGAATACGGACTGATCCCGCTCGGAGCGGGCATGATGGCCCTGGCCGCATTCGGCCTCGGCTGGCCGGGAATCGGCAAACCGGCGTTCGCGTGCGCCCTCGGAGTGTTAGGCATGGGCGGCGGATTGTTCATCGTACCCATCGTCTCCGTCCTGCAGCACCGTCCGTCGCCGCAAACCAAGGGTGCGGTCCAAGGCGCGGTGAGCTGGCTGTCGTGGGTCGGCATCGCGATCGCATCCGTCTTGCAAGGGGTGCTCGCCACCACCTTCCACCTCAGCTACGGCCAAATTTTCTGGTTCTGCGGCGGGGTCGCGGCGCTGGCAGGATTGTTCGTCACCTGGACCCGGCCGCGCGCGGTGCCGGAAATGCTGGCCCGCTGGCGCAACGGAGGATCCTCTGCCTGACACGTCATGCAAAGCGTCGTCATCGACAAGCCCTACACGTTCATCCCGCCGCGGTTCAGCCGGTTCTGGCACGCGGTGGTGCGGCGGCTCCTGCCACGTTATTTGCGGAAGAACGATGGCATCGCCGTGGTGGAGTGTGTCGGCGAGGAAAAGCTGCGGGCGTCTCTGGATGCCGGCCACGGGATCATGATCGTGGCCAACCACTGCCGCCCGTGCGATCCGATGGTGCTCGATTCCCTCGCCGCCGCGGTTAGCAGGCCGTTCCATGTCATCGCGAGCTGGCATGTCTTCATGACGAGCAAGGTCCAACATTTCCTACTGCCACGGATGGGCGGGTTCAGCGTTTACCGCGAGGGCATGGACCGGGAATCGTTGAAGTGCGCCATCAAGATCGTGGCCGATGGGCATCACCCGCTGGTCATTTTCGCCGAAGGTATCATCACCCGCTGCAACGACCGGCTGGTGAATTTCATGGAAGGTCCGGCGTTCATGGCGAGGGCCGCGGCCAAGCAACGCAAGGCGGGCAAGGTCGTCATCCACCCGGTGTTCATCCGTTATTTTTTCGAGGGCGATTTGCAGGAGTCTGTCACGCCAGTCGTCGAGGCAATCGAGAAGCGCCTGTCCTGGCAGCCACAGGTCCAGCTTCCGCTGCGCGAACGGATCCGCAAGATCGGAGGAGCTTTGTTAGGACTCAAGGAAACCGAGTATTTCCAAGAGCCGCGGCCAGGGGATTTCCGCGACCGCCTGCTCCGGCTGATCGATCATCTGCTGGTGCCATTGGAAGACCAGTGGACATCCGGCCGCCACGATGGCGATACCATGGCCCGTGTCAAACGCCTGCGTTCCGCGATCCTGCCCGAGATGGTCACCGGCGAACTAACCGAATCCGGGCGCGCAACCCGCTGGCGGCACCTCGCCGATGTCTATCTGGTCCAGCAGCTCCATTGCTACACCGGCGACTACACCGAGAACGCCACCCCCGAGCGCATCCTCGAAACCGTCGAACGCTACGAGGAAGACCTCACCGACGTCGCCCGCCCGCATTTCCCGATCCGCGCCATCATCACGGTCGGCGACGCCATCGAAGTCAGCGCCGCGCGCGACCGCTCGCACGAGCTGGACCCTATCACCGCGGAGATCCGGCAGCGGATGGAAGACTTGCTAGATTCATCCAAAGCCAGCCGCAAGGTCGTGCCGACCGGGACGGATATCGAATGAACCTTATTCTGCCACGCCTCGCCGTCATCGCGGTGGCGCTCGTCATCTGGTTCTGGACGCAGAAGCTCATCGCGCTGAAAATCGATGCCGAGCCGGGCATCGGCGATTGGGTGCACCGCCTAACCGCCGGCTGGCACCGGTATTTCATGACACATGAAAAGGCAGCCGACCGCGCGCTCATCATCAGCTCGCTGTGCATCGATGTGCTCGGGATTTCGCTGATAGCCGTCGCCGTCTTCGGGCAAAGTTTCGCGCCGTTCATCGGGATCATCATCGTTTTCAGCCTGCGGCAGATTTCGCAACTCTGCTGCACCCTGCCACCGCCGCCCGGCATCATCTGGCGCGATCCCGGATTCCCGACGATCCTGGTCACTTACAACGTCGGCAACGATTTCTTCTTCTCCGGCCACACCGCACTCGCCGTGCTCGGGGCGATCGAAATCTGCCGGATCGGCCCGTGGTGGTTTGGGGCGATCGCGGTCCTCGTCGCGCTCGGCGAGGCGTTGATCGTGCTGGTGCTGCGGGCTCACTACACGATGGACGTCATCGCCGGAGCCTTCGCCGCCTGGTTCGCCGCGGACATGGCCGCCCGGATCGCGCCGTGGGTTGATGGTTGAGGTGACCGTTTGGCGATTGTGGATTGGAAAAATGAGTTCAAGCTTCCGGTATGAAAATTCCCCGGTCGCCAGTATTTCTCGCCCTGCTTGGCGTTTCGCCGGTTCTGGCCCAAGTGGATTTCCCGGCCAATCCGACAGTGAAACCCAGGAAATTCACAACTCGGCAGGTGGGTGGAGGCGTGAATCCGGGGGCGACCGTGGATTCCGGAAACGCGGCGGTTCCCAACGTGCGCTACGTTACCCACATCGTCCTGAGCGACACGCGGATGTGGACGAATGCCGAAGGCAAGCCGCTGGAGGCCAAGCTCATTGCCTTCGAAGATCTCGTCGTAGAGACGCCCAAGGGCGCTGCCGAACCGGTGATGCCCACGCCACCTGCCAACCCTACAGTGGTCCGCGGCGGAAAGATCCGGTTGCTCGTGAATCGCAAGCCCGTGGAAACCACCCTCGACAAACTGAGCCAGACCGACCGGGAGTTCATCGATCAATTGAAGGCTGCTCTGGTAAAAAAAGCGGGGACGGGAAATTGAGCCGGCTGTTGAAAGCCCCGCTCCGGGTTGATGAGCGGGGCGGCTGGTCCTAATCGAAAAGATTTTCGGTTGACGCCACAAAATTAAACGATTAATGAAAATCTTCATGAAGAGAAAACCCAATTCCATTCGCCTGTCCGCCGGTTTCACACTGGTGGAATTGCTGGTCGTCATCGTGATCATCGGAGCCCTCGCAGCGCTGGCTATGACCATGACGGGAAAAATGAAAATCCGCGGCGATTCAGCCAAGTCCGTGATGAACATGCGGCAGATCGGATCGGCGGTCGGGGTCTATATGGCCGACAATTCAAACAGTCTCCCGCCCGGACGTGAGGATGTTGTGGACGCCACCGGACAGGCCGCCGAGGGCTTGCACTGGCATCAGAACCTCCTGCTCCTGACCAATCCTGGGATGGATCTGGACAAAATGAGGGATGAGGTTTGGTGGAACACCAACAAGCCGTTTGTCAAAAACCCTCTTGCGAACGCCAAAAGTTTGCCACAGCGATTTACGCCTTGGTGGCCCGGTTACGCCATCAATCTGCAAATCGTCAACAACCTGGGCTTGGGCGGCGGTGATTGGACTCCGGGAGGTGGAGGGCCGCAATCAAAGAAGGTGAATCTCTCGATGATTCCCGAACCATCAAGGACCCCATTGGTCTCGCCGCGGGGCGACTGGCATTATTCCACGAACGATCTGCTGGAGGTCGGAATCAAAGGCTTTCTCGTGGATGGGAAATTACCGATCCTATTTGTCGACGGTCACGTGGAGACGATGACTCCTAACGATTACGTGCTTCCCCGCCCCAAAGGCCGCGACCTCGGCAACTTCCCTCCCAAAAAGCCATAGGACTTCCGGATTGGGGTCTCCGGCGTTTAGAGGCGGCCGTTCATGCTTCCGCGAATGAGGCCAATCCCGGCCCGCGGAAGACGGTGGTCCGAATTAACCGTTTGATTTGCCTGTAACATCGCCTGGACAGACCAAGTAGCTGTTTCCCCGATGCGCTGTCCCGCCATAGTTTTCCGGTCTCTAGCTGGCGTTTTGCTGGCGGGTTGCGCGATGGCTGCTCCAGCGCGCAATTTGTTCCAGGAACTGCTTGGAAAAACCGAAGCGGAAACGACCGCCCGCATCGAGTCGGCGTGGCACCAGCTCACTCGCGGCGACAAGGATAGCGAACGCATCTTCTACGAAGCGCCTGACAATACCGCCTACATTGCAGATATTGGCAACAACGACGTGCGCTCGGAAGGCATGTCCTACGGCATGATGATCGCCGTGCAGCTCGATCGGCAGGACATGTTTGACCGGTTATGGAAATGGGCGTCCACCCACATGCGTCACGCCGATGGTCCGCGTCGCGGCTACTTCGCCTGGCAGTGCGCGTTCGATGGCCGGAAAATGGATCCAGGCTCGGCCAGCGACGGCGAGGTGTGGATCGCGACGGCCCTGTTATTCGCCAATCACCGCTGGGGCTCGGAAGGAGATGGATATGCGGACGCCGCTCAGGAGTTGCTGCGCGAAATGCGCCTGAAAGCCCCGACCAGCGAGGTGACGGCCATTTTTGATAGAGATCGCAGGCAGGTGGTTTTCGCGCCGAATCCGGAAGCCGGTCAGATCACGGATCCGTCTTATCATCTGCCCGCATTCTACGAGCTATGGGCTCGTTGGGACCGGGATCCCGAAGGGCGCGCGTTCTGGTCCGCATGTGCTGCCGAGAGCCGCGCGTTTTTCCGCCGGGCCGCTCATCCGCAAACCGGTTTGATGCCCGAATACGCGCATTTCGACGGGAAGCCATACTCTGGCAAGGCCTTCGGCGCGGACAAGGATGTGTTTGGTTTCGATGCCTGGCGCACGCTCGCTCATGTGGCGCTGGATCATGCCTGGGGCAGCGGTGACGAATGGCAGGTCGGGCAAAGCAACCGCGTGCTGCGCTTCCTAACCGACCAGCCCGAGCCCGTGGTGAACCGCTACACCCTCGAAGGCAGGCCGTTGGACAAGGATCCCTCGAGCGGCTTGCTGGCGATGGCCGCCGCGGCTGGCGTCGCCGCCGATCCGGAGCTGGCTAAACCCTTTGTCGAGCGCCTGTGGGATGCCCCGGTTCCGACCGGAAGATGGCGTTACTACAACGGACTGCTCCACATGCTGGCGCTGCTCCAGGTGAGCGGCCGTTTTCAAATCCATGATTCCACCACGCCGGAAGTCACCTTCGATTCATTCACTTACACCGGCCGGGATCTGGCCACCGCACTTCCGCCTGAGCACTACCGGAATCCCATCCTCGCCGGGTTCTTCCCGGACCCGAGCGTCTGCCGCGTCGGCGATGACTACTACCTCGTCAACTCCACCTTCGGTTACTTTCCGGGGTTGCCCATTTTCCACAGCAAGGATCTCGTCAACTGGACTCTGATCGGCCATGCCATCGACCGGCCGGGTCAACTCGACTACAAGGGCATCGGCGTGACGCGCGGGCTCTTCGCTCCCGCCATCGAACACCACAAGGGCGTGTTCTATCTGGTCTGCACGATGGTTGATGGAATCGGCAACTTCGTGGTGACGGCCACCAATCCCGCCGGCCCGTGGTCGGATCCGGTTGCCTTGGATTTCCCCGGCATCGATCCATCGCTTTTCTTCGACGACGACGGCCGCACCTGGCTGGTGCACAATGGCGACGCCCCCGACAACAAACCGCTCTATCAGGGCCATCGCGCCGTCTGGCTGCGGGAGTTCGATCCCGTCGCCAAGCGCATCATCGGCGAACCGCGCCTGCTCGTGAATGGCGGCGTGGATCTGGCGAAGAAACCGGTCTGGATCGAAGGTCCGCATCTCTACAAGCGCGACGGCTGGTATTACCTCTGCTGTGCCGAAGGCGGCACCAGCATCGACCATTCGCAGGTGATTTTCCGCAGCCGTTCGCTCACCGAACCTTTCGTGCCGTGGAGCGGCAACCCCATCCTCACCCAGCGCGATCTCGATCCCAACGTGCCCGGCGCGGTCACCTGCACCGGGCACGCGGATCTGGTGGAAGGACCTAACGGCCAGTGGTGGTCGGTTTTCCTCGGTTGCCGTCCGATGCCTGATGGCGGATTGCTAACTGCCGGTCGCGAAACTTTCCTGCTGCCCGTCACCTGGACCGGCGACGGCTGGCCGGTGATCCTGCCTGCCGGGAAGCGCGTGCCGCTCATCGCGCCCGGTCCGGCTTTGGCTGCATCCCCTCCTGTGCACCTAACCGGTGATTTCACCTGGACCGATGATTTCAACAGCCCCGCGCCCGATCCATTCTGGCTCATGCTGCGCGCGCCCGGCGAAAAGCCTGACTTGCGCATGAAGGATGGCAAGCTCCTGCTCGCGGCGAGCACCGTCAACCTCGCGGGAAATCAACACCCCGCGTTTCTTTCTCGCCGGGTGCAGCACGCCCGATTCACTGCAACCACCACACTCGATGTTCCCGCAATGAGTGGTGTCGAGGCCGGCCTTGCGCTATTCCAAAGCGAGAAAAACCATTATTTCCTCGCCGTGCGAAAAGCCGGCGACGGAAGCTCCGAAATCCTCGTGGAACTCGCTAACGGAGATGCCCCCGCCATCATCCACTGCACGCCCGCTCCCGCGGGCAGTCACCTCTCGCTGCGCATCATGGCCGATGTCAACGCTCTCGATCTCCAGTGGTCGGCCGATGGCAAGGATTGGAAAACATTCACTCCTCCCGACGGAATCAAACCCGTCTCCGTGCAGGCAGCGGGCGGCGGACTCCACTTCACCGGCGCGGTCGTCGGTATGCACGCACGCCAAATCTCAAAACCCTGATGAGACAAAACGATTCCACGTTTCTCCGCAGTCTCGCGCTGATCGTCTGCTGCTTCATTCTGGCAGGCCACGCCCGGGCCGGCCTCGGCATCCCCGAAAACATGATCTCCGGAACCGCCCCCGCCGGGGGCGGTTTCGCGCTGGTCGCCGGAAACAAGGCAGCCCCCCTGTGGCTCGATGCCAAGGACCACCCCGGAGCCCGCCGCGCCGCCGATGACCTGGTGGCCGACATCGGACGCGTGACCGGCCAGAAGCCGGAACTCTCCACAGCGGCAGCCGCACCCCACTCCCGCCCGGTGATCGTCGGCACGCTCGGCAGGAGTTCACTGATAGACGGGCTCGTCGCTTCCGGAAAACTCAACGCCACCGACCTCAAGGGCAAGTGGGAGAGCTTCGTCATCACCACCGTTGCCCAGCCATTTCCCGGCGTGGACGAGGCGCTGGTCATCGCCGGCAGCGACAAGCGTGGCACGATCTTCGGCATTTACGAACTCTCCGAACAGTTAGGCGTGTCGCCTTGGTATTGGTGGGCCGACGTGCCGGTGAAAACGCGGAAGGAAGCCTACGTCGTGCCCGGACGATTCGCCTCGGGCGAGCCGGTCGTGAAATACCGCGGAATTTTCATCAATGACGAGGAACCGGCGTTAGGCCCGTGGGCGAGAGAGAAATTCGGCGGAGTGAATTCGAAGATGTACGCCCACATGTTCGAGTTGATCCTGCGCATGCGCGGCAACTACCTCTGGCCCGCGATGTGGGGCAAGGCGTTCAACGAAGACGATCCGGAAAGCCCGCGCCTGGCCGACGAATACGGCATCGTGATGGGCACCTCACACCACGAACCGATGATGCGGGCTCAACAGGAGTGGACGAAGCGCAAGGCCGAAAGCGGCGCATGGAACTACCACACCAACGAGAACAAACTCTGGAAATTCTGGCAGGAAGGCATCGAGCGGAACAAGAATTACGAAAACCTCGTTACCATCGGCATGCGCGGCGATGGCGACGAGCCAATGGCCGAAGGCGGCGACATGAAGGCTAACATCGAGTTGCTGGAGCGCATCGTCGCCGACCAGCGGAAACTGATCGCATCCGCGGTCAATCCCGACGTCACCAAAGTTCCCCAACTCTGGACCCTCTACAAGGAAGTCGCTGACTACTATGCGCATGGCATGAAAGTCCCGGACGACGTCACCCTCCTTTGGTGCGACGACAACTGGGGCAATATCCGCCGTCTCCCGACACCCGCGGAACGCAAGCGCTCCGGCGGCGCGGGCATTTACTATCATTTCGACTACGTCGGTTCGCCGCGTTCCTACAAATGGCTCAACACCAACCCCCTTCCCAAGATCTGGGAGCAGATGAACATGGCGTCCGAGTATGACGCCAACCGCGTCTGGGTGGTCAATGTCGGCGACCTGAAACCGATGGAACTTCCGATCGAGTTCTTTCTGCGAATGGCGTGGAATCCCAAAGCCCTGCCGAAGGAAAAAATCGCCGACTTCACCCGCCGCTGGGCCGAGCGCGAGTTTGGCAAGGAATATGCCACTGAGATCGCCGACATTGTTTCAAAAGCCGCGAAATACAGCGCTTGGCGGAAACCCGAACTGCTGGAACCCACCACCTTCAGCCTGACGAACTATCAGGAGGCGGAAAGGGTTCTTACTGCCTGGCAGGCCATCACCGCACGCGCCGAAAAGATCAACGCGCAGTTGCCCCCCGAATCCCGCGACGCGTTCTATCAGTTGGTGCTCTACCCGGCGAAAGCAGCAGCCACTGTCGTCGAACTCCACATTGAAACCGGCAGGAACCGGTTCCACGCCACGCAGGGACGCGCCAGTGCGAATGACCACGCCAACCGCGTCCGCGAATTATTCAAACAGGATCAGGATCTGTCGGACGCCTATCATCAACTTGCCGGTGGCAAGTGGAACCACATGATGGCGCAGACTCGCATCGGTTACACGAGCTGGAAGGATCCAAAGACCAACATCCTGCCGAAACTAACCGAAGTGACGCCCGTTTCCGGCGCATCCCCCGGAGTTTCGATCGAAGGCTCGGCGTCGGCCTGGCCCGGCGGCACCGGCACGCCGAAGTTACCTCCGTTCGACTCGATCAATCAACAATCCCGCTGGATCGACCTTTTCCGGCGAGGCACCGAGAGTTTTCCTTTTTCAATTTCCGCCAGTCAACCGTGGGTGAAACTCAGCGACATCGCCGGCTCCCTGGAACAGGATCAGCGGGTGATGGTGAGCATCGATTGGGATAAGATTCCTGTTGGCGCGCAGGATGCCGTGATCAGTGTTTCCCGCACCGGCGGAGAAAACTTGGAAGTCCAGCTTACCGCAATCCGTTCCGACAAATTCACACGTGATAACGTAAAGGCCTTCGGCGGCCTAACTGGTCCCACCGTCATCCCGGCGGAAAGCGCTGTCGGGAATATCGCGGCCGGTGGCGTGAACTGGGAGGTCATTCCCGACTACGGCCGTGGCCGTTCCGGCATGTCGATTTTCCCGACCACCGCCGCCAGCGCCGAGCCGCCTGTGAATTCACCGCGCTTGGAATACTCCGTTTTCGTCCCCAAGGCAGGTGAAATCAAAGTCGATCTCGTCACCGGCTCGTCCCTCAATGTGCAGCCTGATCGAGGCTTGCGCCTGGCCGTTTCCATCGATGACCAGCCACCGCAGATCATCGACGCGTTTGCGGGTCAGTTTTATGCCGATCCTTCCAAACGGGGCGATCTTTCGTCGCCCGCGATCAAGGACTGGGCGAACTGGGTGAGGGACAACACCCGAACGCTGAAATCGACGCACAAGATCTCCGAACCCGGCATCCACACGCTCAAGGTCTGGATGGTCGATCCCGGTCTGGTTCTGGAATCCCTGATCATCCACGACGGCAACCTGCCCGTTAGTTACTTCGGCCCTCAATGAACATGCTACGCAATTTCCCAACTAACAGCCTACTGCCCGCCCTCGCACTTCTGGCCTCACTGTTGTTCAGCCCCGTGGTATTGGCGGATGACGGTTACAGACTTTGGCTTCGCTATGAGTCTCTGCCACCGGACCAACGCCCACCCCTGACCTCCCTGGTGGCACCGGGCGAATCAGCGACAATGGATGCCATTCGCAAGGAGCTCGCCAAGGCTCTTCCCTCCATGTTAGGGAAGAACATTCCCAACACCTCGAGTGTGGAGAGCGCCGGAGCTCTGGTTATCGGCACTCCGAAGAACAATCCGGTGATCGCCGCACTAGCGCTGGACGAGTCACTTGAAAAGATATCGCCCGATGGCTTCGTCATTCGTTCCCTGAAAATCCGCGACCATGCGGTCACGGTCATCGCGTCGATGACCGACACCGGCGCGCTTTACGGGACGTTTCATTTTCTCCGACTCCTGCAAACCCAACAACCGGTCACCACCCTCAACGTGATCGAGAAACCACGCTTCAAACTCCGAATGCTCAACCACTGGGACAATCTCGACGGCTCCGTCGAGCGTGGCTACGCGGGAAAGTCGCTGTGGGATTGGAAAACGTTGCCGGATGCCGTTGACCCGCGCCTGACCGACTACGCACGCACCAATGCCTCCCTTGGCATCAACGGCTCCGTCATCAACAACGTCAACGCCAACGCCCGGAGCCTCACCCCGGAATACCTCCGCAAGACCGCGGCGATCGCCGATGTGTTCCGCCCCTACGGTCTGCGCGTTTATCTATCCGCCCGCTTCTCCGCGCCGATCGAGATCGGGAAATTGAAAACCGCCGATCCACACGACCCGGAAGTGGCCGCGTGGTGGAAGGCCAAGGCGGATGAAATCTACGCGCTCATCCCCGACTTCGGCGGCTTCCTCGTCAAGGCTAACAGCGAGGGCCAACCCGGTCCGCTCACTTACAAGCGCACCCATGCCGACGGAGCCAACATGCTTGCCGCGGCCGTCGCTCCTCACGGTGGCGTGGTGATGTGGCGCGCGTTCGTCTATGAACCGGAACTTGGAAAAGACCGCATCTCGCAAGCCTATGACTCGATGAAACCGTTCGACGGAAAATTTGCTCCCAACGTCCTGGTTCAGGTGAAAAACGGTCCATTGGATTTCATGCCGCGCGAGCCTTTCCATCAGCTTTTCGGCGGCATGCCTGACACACAAGTCATGCCCGAGCTGCAAGTCACTCAGGAATACCTCGGCCATTCCCAACAGCTCGCCTTCCTCGCCCCGATGTGGCGCGAATTCTTCGATGCTGACACCCATGCGAAGGGACCTGGATCGACAGTCACCAAGGTGGTGGATGGCAGTCTCTTCGGCGGAAAAATCAGCGCCATCGCCGGAGTTGCCAACACCGGCTCCGACCGCAACTGGACCGGTCACCTGCTCGCCCAGGCGAACTGGTACGCCTTCGGTCGCCTCGCTTGGAATCCGGATCTATCATCCAAACAGCTCGCCGAAGAGTGGGTGCGCCAGACCTTCCCTTCGGATCCAGCGACCACGGCGACCATCGTGCGTCTGCTGCTGGAGTCGCACGAAGCGGTCGTCGATTACTCGATGCCGCTCGGCCTGCACCACCTCATCTGGACCGGCCACCACTACGGCCCGCAGCCGTGGTGGGACAAGGAGAAGCGCGAGGATTGGAATCCGGTTTACTTCCACCGCGCCTCCGCCGGCGGCATCGGCTTCGACCGCACGGCCAAAGGCAGCAACGCGCTTTCCCAATATCATCCGGGCGCGAGGGAAAGTTTCGCGGATCTAACGAAAGTCACGGACGAGTTCCTGCTCTGGTTCCACCATGTCCCGTGGGACCACAAGATGCGCACCGGCCGCACGCTGTGGGACGAGCTTTCGTTGCGCTATCAACGCGGAGTGGACTGGACGCGGGCTGCTAACAAAACATGGGCGTCGCTGGCCGGAAAAATCGATCCTGAGCGTCATGCCGCCGTCGCGGCAAAATTCGCCATCCAGGAAAAGGACGCGATCTGGTGGCGCGACGCGTGCCTGTTATATTTCCAGACTTACTCGAAACTCCCCTTCCCCGACGGTGTGGACAAACCGACGCACACGCTTGAGGAGGTGATGTCCAATGACCCGATCCAGCGAAACAGGCAACGCTGACTCCAACACACGCGTCCATGAAACCCAATTTTCTGTTCCTGACCGCCTGTATTGTCAGCATCGGATTTCCGCATCTATCCGCACAAACCCCGGGCTCCGGACCGCGTGAAAGAATCCTGATCAACGACGGCTGGCGTTTCATGAAATACGCCTCGCCCAAGGAGGCCGATGACCTGATTTATGACGCGCGGCCGGAAGTGAAGAATGAGAAGGACGACAAGGCGGCGGACACGATGCCCACTGAGGCCGAAAAAATCGCCGCGGCATCGCGATCGGTTCTCAAAGCCTGGATCCTGCCCACCGGAAACGCCTTCATCAAAGATCAGTCGAAACACCATGTTAGGCCAGATGGAAATCCCGGCGATAATTTCCCATTCGTTCAGGCCGCATTCAATGACACCGCCTGGGAATCCCTGAACCTGCCTCACGACTGGGCGATCAAGGGACCATTCAACGTCGGCGAAGGCAGGGGAGCGGGCGGAGGCATGGGCCGGCTGCCCAGCGACGGCGTAGGCTGGTATCGGAAAAAGCTCAATGTCCCGGCGTCCGACTCAGGCAAATCCATCTTCCTCGAAATCGACGGCGCGATGTCCTATGCCGCAGTCTGGTTGAACGGCAAGCTCGTCGGCGGCTGGCCCTTCGGCTACTCCTCATGGCGAGTCGATCTAACACCGTTTGTGAACCCCGGCGGCGACAACCAATTGGCGATCCGCCTCGACAATCCGCCCAATTCCTCGCGCTGGTATCCCGGCGCCGGGATCTATCGAAACGTCTGGCTCACCAAAACCCAGCCGGTCCATGTGGGCCACTGGGGCACATTTCTAACGACGCGAGAGGTTTCCAAGGTATCCGCAGTGATCGATCTGGAAACGACGATCAACAACGATTCCAAGTCCGACGCGACAGTCAGCGTCTCCACCCGGATTTTTGCGCTGGATGCCGAGGGAGTGAAAACCGGCGATGCTATCGCCGAAATCAAGCCCCTTGATTCCACGGTTGCCGTGGGTGCGAAAGCCAGGATCAAAGGCTCCGTCACCCTTGCCAATCCACGCCTGTGGGGGCCGCCGCCGACCCAGCGGCCCGAGCTTTACGTGGCGGTGACCACCGTTTCCAGCCAGGGCAAGCCTGTTGATGAATACGAGACACGCTTCGGCATCCGGGACCTGCGTTTCGATCCGGACAAGGGCATCCTCATCAACGGCGAGCGCATCCCTATCAAAGGAGTCAACCAACACCACGACCTCGGTTCGCTGGGCGCGGCCTTCAATTTCCGCGCGGCACAACGCCAGTTAGAGATGCTGCGCGAAATGGGCTGCAACGCGATCCGCATGAGCCACAATCCGCCCGCGCCCGAGCTGCTGGATCTAACGGACGCGATGGGTTTCCTCGTGATCAACGAATCTTTCGATTGCTGGGAGCGCAAGAAGACCCCGCTCGATTCCCACCTGATCTTCCCCGATTGGCAGGAGCAGGACATGCGCGCGCTCGTCCGCCGCGACCGCAATCACCCGTCGGTGATTCTGTGGAGCATCGGCAATGAAGTCGGCGAGCAATACACCGGAGAAGAGGGCGCGGCGGTGGCGAAGCGGTTGCACGACATCACGCATGATGAGGACCCCTCCCGCCTGACAACCACCGCGATGAACTGGGCAAAGCCGGACATGCCGCTGCCCGCGGCCGTGGACGTCATCAGCCTGAACTATCAGGGGGAAGGCATCCGTCAGGACCCGATGTTCGAGGGGACCGACCGCATCCGCACTCCCGCGCAGTATCCCGCGTTCAGGAAGGCATTTCCCGGCAAGGTGATCATCAGCAGCGAGAGCGCCTCGGCATTGAGCAGCCGCGGGATCTATCTGTTTCCTGTGTCGGAGAAATCGAGCGATATCGTCCGCGATGGCCGCGGTGGGGATGAAGCGAACGGCCAGGTGAGTTCGTATGAGCTGCACGCGGTTGATTTCGGCTCTTCCGCGGACAAGGTGTTCGCGGCACAGGACGGGCATCCATTCGTGGCCGGCGAGTTTGTCTGGACCGGTTGGGACCACCTTGGAGAGCCCACGCCTTACTATGCCTCACGCAGTTCCTACTGCGGCATCATCGACCTCGCCGGGTTCAAGAAGGACCGCTTTTATCTCTATCAGTCGCGTTGGCGTCCGGAGCTTCCCATGGTTCACATCCTGCCTCACTGGACGTGGCCGGACCGCGTGGGGCAGGTCACGCCGGTGCACGTCTTCACCTCCGGCGACGAGGCGGAACTCTTTCTCAACGGAAAATCACTGGGACGCAAAAAGAAGGGCGAGTTCGAATATCGCCTGCGCTGGGACGACGTGAAGTATGAACCCGGCGAGCTTAAAGTGGTCGCTTACAAAAAGGGTGAGACTTGGGCTGAGAATCATGTGAAAACCACGGACCAGCCAGCAGCTCTCGAACTATCGCCGGATCGCCCTGCCATCGCCGCTCACGGAATCGACCTGTCATTCGTCACCGTGCGCGTGACCGACAAGACCGGGCTAACAGCTCCCCGCGCGAACAATCCCATCCGCTTCCGGATCGAGGGACCGGGAGAGATCGTCGCGACGGACAACGGCGACCCGACGAGCTTCGTCCCATTCCAATCGCACGAACGCGAGGCGTTCAACGGACTTTGCCTCGTCATCGTGCGCGCGAAACCCGGTCAGTCCGGAACCATCCGGCTCCACGCCGAATCCGGATCGCTCCAGGGCGGCTCCATTTCAATCGAAATCAAAAGCGGTCAGTGACCCCACACACCATCAGCCCGACCCGACTCAAAAACCCGATTCATGAGTAATCTTCGAACAGCCATTCTCACGCTCGCAGCCTGCTGCTGCCTGTTAGCGTCCGCCCGTGCGGACTATCCGATCGCCTCCCACCGCTACCTCGCCGACCCCGCCACGCTGGCTCACAACGGGCGGCTTTATCTTTACTGCTCCAATGACGACGACAATCCGGTCGAGGGCGGCTATCAGATGAAGTCGCTCGTCTGCGTTTCCAGCAGCGACCTGAAAAACTGGACCGACCACGGCGAGGTCATCCGCGTGCCAGCGGCGGCCGCGTGGGCCTCATACACCTGGGCACCGGCGGTCATCGAGAGGAACGGCACGTTCTATCTCTACTTCGGCAACAACGCCTCCAACATCGGTGTTGCCACCAGCACGAGTCCGACCGGCCCTTTCACCGATCCCCGCGGTTCCTCCCTCGTCAACTCCAGCACCCCGGGCGCGGCAGGCACGAACATGTGGCTGTTCGATCCCGGAGTTTTCATCGACGACGACAACCAGGCCTACCTCTATTTCGGCGGCAACGGCGAGAGCAACGGCCGCGTCATCCGGCTCAATGAAAACATGACCAGCGTTTCCGGTTCGGCCACGTCGATCACCGCTCCCGGGTTCTTCGAGGCCGCCTGGATGCACAAGCGCAACGGCATCTACTACTTCTCCTACTCGACCAACACCGCCAACGGCCTGCGCATCGACTACATGACCAGCGACAATCCCACGACCGGCTTCACCTACCGGGGCATCGTGGCCGGTCAGCCTCCTAACAACAATAACAACAACCACGCGGCAATCGTCGAATTCAACGGCCAGTGGTACCACGCCTATCACAACCGCATCGTGGCGAGCCAGGCGGGCATCCCGGCCGTTTACAGGCGCAACATCGCCATCGAGCGGCTCAATTACAACGCCGACGGCACCATCCAACAGATCGCCTACACCACCAATGGCGTGCCCCAGCTCGCCAACGTCGATCCCTACGCCCGCGTCGAGGCGGAGACAATGGCGGGTCAAAGCGGCATCGAACCCGAACCAGGCTCCGAGGGCGGCATGAACCTGACCGCTGTTTCCAACAACGACTGGACCCTCGTGCGCGGCGTGAATTTCGGCACGACCGCCACCGGTTTCAGCGCGCGGGTCGCCGGCACGACCGGCGGCGCCATCGAGCTCCGGCTCGACAGCCTGGCAGGCCCGTTGATCGGCACCTGCAGCGTCCCGTCCACGGGCGGCCCGCAATCATGGACCACCGTGACCTGCCCGGTGAATACCCTCACTGCCCAGGGCGTTCGCGATCTCTATCTGAAGTTCACCGGGACGGGTGATGGTCTCTTCAACGCGAACTGGTGGCAGTTCGCCTCCTCAGCCACCCTGCCGCCCGCGCCGACCGGCTTGACCGCCCGACTGGAGCCTGACAGTGAGGTGGCCCTCTCATGGACCGCGGCACCCGGCGCGACGGGTTATCGTGTGAAACGCTCTCTCAACAGCGGTGGCCCCTACACGATGATCGCGGAGAGCGTCGCGGGCACCAGCCACACCGATTCGACTGTTAGCAAGGGACTGATCTACTTCTACGTCGTTTCGGCAATCACTCCTCCGCTGGAAAGCCTCGACTCGAACCAAGTCGGTCTGACGGTGGCTCGACTTTCATCACCCGTCGCGGACGCCTACGTCAGGGATGGAGGCCCGGCCGCCGACAACTTTGGAACGGCGGAGGACCTGGCCGTCAAGCTGGATACGGCCGGTTTCAATCGCGAGAGCTTCCTCCGCTTCAACGTGGCCGGCCTGGCCAATGCTGCCAGCGCCCGGCTGCGACTGATGCCCGTTTCCGGCAGCACGGATCTCGCGAGCACACAGCTCAACTACGAGTTCATGGCCACGGATTCCTGGACTGAAACCGGAGTGACCTGGAACAACAGACCGGCCGGTTCTGGCATCGTGCTCGGAACCGTCACCGGATACGGGATCGGGACGCCCGTCGAAATCGACGTCACCGCCCGGACGAATACCGAAGCGGCGGGCGACGGGAATTTGTCCCTGAGAATCAGTTCGGTGGTGGTTGGTTCCGGTCGGATTGTCTCTTTCGGCTCGAAGGAGAATCCGACCCAACAGAATCGACCGGTGATCGAATACCTGCTACCGGGCCCCGCCGCTCCCACCGACCTAACCGCCACACCGGGCGACTCGCAGGCATCGCTCACCTGGACCGCATCCCCCGGGGCGACGAGCTATCTGGTGAAACGGGCGACCACACCCGGCGGACCCTATGTCGTGGTCGCCAGCGCGATCACCACCACCAGCCACACCGACACCGGACTCGCCAGTTGGCAACCTTATCATTACGCCGTTTCTGCAGTGAACGCCGAAAACCAGGGAGCCAACTCCGCCGAAGCGAGCGTATTGTTAGGAACCGATCGTTTTCTCCACCTCCGCCTGGATGAAACGTCCGGCACGACCGCCGAGGACTCCTCCGGCAACGGCCGCAACGGCGCGCTGGTCAACGGCCCGGTCTGGGTGAGCGGTGCGAATGCCAAGGTCACCGGAGCCCTGAGCTTCGACGGCACCAACGACCACGTCACCTTCCCAGCCGGCGTGGTTTCCACATTGCAGGATTTCACCATCTCCACCTGGGTGAAACTGAACGCGGTTTCCGACTTCATGCGGATCTTCGACTTTTCGAACGGCGGCAATGCCTACATGTTTCTAACACCACGGGCGACGGACACGCAGACGGCGCGCTTCGGGATCACGCTGACAGGTGGCAACGCCGACCAGCAGCGGATCCACGGCTCGGCCGCGTTGCCCACCGGCGTGTGGACACACGTCGCCGTGACGGTCTCGGGAACCACCGGCACGCTTTATGTGAACGGTGTGCCCGTGGGTACGAACACCGCGATGACTCTCCGGCCATCCAGCCTCGGCACCACCACCCTCAACCATCTCGGCCGCTCATCAACGACCAACTACCTGAACGGCTCGCTCGACGAGTTCCAGATCTTCGACCGTGCGCTGGCTGCGGCTGAAATTGCCGGAATGGTCACTCCTCCCGCCGCACCCACCGGCGTGGTACTGTTAGCCAACACGCTCGACTGGTCCTCCGTCGCGGGAGCCACCAGCTACAACATCAAGCGCGCCACGGCGAGCGGGGGTCCGTTTACGACGATCATGAGCGGCGTTTCCGGCACCTCCTTCACCGACACCGCGGCTGCCGAAGGCGAACAATATTACTACGTCGTCTCCGCGTCTAACGGACCAGCGGAAAGCAGCAACTCCGCCACGACCACGGCAGCTCCTCCCGCCCACTGCGAGATTGTCTGGAACGACAACCGCCAGCCGATCGACGGCTTCGGCGGCGGCGTCGTTTTCCTCAATGACGGATCCTCGCTCACCAACACCAACGCGGACACACTCTTCTTGCGCAACAACGCGAACCAACTCGGCCTGAGTCTTCTGCGAGTGCGCGTCGCGCCCAATGAAACCTGGGCCACCAGCAACTCAGCGTGGAGCGGAGCGCTGACCGAGGCGCAGCGAGCCGTCTCGCGCGGTGCCCGCGTGATGGCCACGCCATGGACACCGCCGGCCTCGATGAAGGACAACAACAGCCTGATCGACGGAGGCCGCCTCCTGCCGGAATACTATGCGGACTACGCGAGCTATCTCAACAAATTCGCCACCTATCTGGCGGGCAACGGCGCGCCGCTCACGGTGATTTCCCTGCAGAACGAACCCGATTGGCCGACTGACTACGAGTCCTGCCTGTGGTCGGCTGCGGAGTTCAACACCTTCTGCGCCAACAACGCCGGCGCCATCACCGCCGCGCCGCTGATGATGCCCGAGTCGCTGCGTTTCAGCCAGAGTTACTCGGACGCCACCCTCGACAACCCGGCCGCTGCCGCAAACGTCGATTACATCGGCGGGCATCTCTACGGCAACCCGGTGATCACGGAATATCCCAAAGCCCACAGCCTGAAGAAAAACACCTGGATGACCGAGTTCCTCATCAACGACCAAACCTGGCCCAGCGTCATGGTCACTGCGGAGGAAATCCACAACTGCCTCGCCACTGGAAACATGAGCGCCTACATCTGGTGGAAGTGCCTCGGCGACATCAACGGGCTCGTGAACGCCTCTGGCGTGGTGCAGAAACGCGGTTTCATGATGGCGCAGTTCAGCCGCTTCGTGCGGCCGGGTTTCGTCCGCATCGGCACGATCAATCAAAGTCCCACCACGAAAATCACCGCGTTCAAGAATCCCGCGACCGGCGAATTCGCCATCGTCGCCATCAACAACGGCAACGGACCGGTTAGCCAGAATTTCGACCTCGACAGCTTCACGGCGGCCTCCGTCACGCCGTGGATCACCTCGGAAACGCAATCCCTCTCCGTGCAGTCGGCGATTGCCGTGAGTGGTAACGCTTTCCAGCATCTGATTCCCGCCTCCTCGGTGGTCACCTACGTCGGCACCGCCACGGCGACCCAACCGGATCTCGCGGGAACCCGGCTGCGGTTGGACGAATCCGGCGGCACGACCGCTCATGATTCGTCCGGGAGCACTAACGGAACCATCGCCGGCGGAGCGGGATGGGCGGCGGGAAATCTCAACAATGCTGTTAGCCTCGACGGCGCGAACGACCACATCACCCTGCCCACGGGTGTTGTTAGCGGCTTGGATGATTTTACGATCAGTTGCTGGGTGAACCTCGACACGATTTCCACCTGGTCGCGCATTTTCGATTTCGGGACCGGCACCACGAACTACATGTTCCTCACCCCGCGACATACCAACACGGGCGGCACACTGCGCTTCGCCATCCGCACCCCTGGCACCAACGAGCAGGTCATCACCGGTCCCGCAGCCCTGTCCCCCGGTGTCTGGACCCATGTCGCCGTCACTCGTTCCGGCACGACCGGCCGGCTTTTCGTGAATGGCCAGTTCGTCGGCAGAAACACCAACATGACGTTGAAGCCCTCCGACCTCGGAGCCACCACCGCGAACCACATCGGCCGCTCCCAGTTCGGCAGCGACCCCTATCTGGACGGCCGGGTGGATGAGTTCCAGATCTTCGACCGCGAACTCAGCTACTGGGACATCGCCACGCTCGCCGCGCCGCCCGCCGCCCCCGCCGGTCTGACAGCCACGCCGGGCGATCAGCAGGCCACCTTGAGCTGGAGCGCGGTAACCGGATCTAACGGTTATATCGTCAAACGGTCCGGGTCCGCTGGCGGCCCGTTCTCCACCATCGCCGAGGGCGTGAAAATCACCGGCTTTACCGACACCGGTCTCATGAACGGAAACTCCTATCACTACCTCGTCACCGCGTTGAAGGACTCCGCGGAAAGCGCCAGCACCGCGCCAGTCGCGACCACGCCGTTGCAAAATTTCGATCAGTGGATTGCCGCCGCTTTCCCAGGACAGACCCTGCCCGATATTGTCGGCCCGAATGCCGATCCTGACTTCGACGGGTACGCCAATTTGATCGAATATTTCATGGGCACCCATCCGAATGCATCCGGCAGTTTCGGGTCGGTTGACGCCTCCCACGATGGCTCGGGAAACCTGGAGATCACGTTCCGCATGTCGAAATTCCTGACGGGTGTTTCCTACTCCGTGCAGTCCTCGACCGGCCTGACCGGCTGGACCGACACCGGCGTGACCGCGACCGTGTCCAGCGACGAGGGCGATCACTTCATCATGCTTGCCAGCATCCCCGGCGGTTCAGACACCGGGTTTTACCTGCGCGTGGCGGTCACCGAACACTAACAACCCGATCATGAAACCCACACTTTGCCGCCAACACCGCATCAGGATGCCCGCCGTTATGATGGCCATCCTCGGAACGCAGTGCGGCTTCCTCGCAGCCGACGAGAAGCAAACCACTAAGCCGCCCCTTGTCCATGCGGTTGAAAACACGGGCGCGAAATTCCCGCCGCCGCCCTTGCCGGTCAAAGTCGAACTTCCAGCGGTCGAACCGCTAACCGATCCGTTCCTGTGGTCCGACGGCAGCGGCCGCGTCACGCGCTTTGAGGAATGGAGCCGCCGGCGGGCCGAGATCAAGGCCGAGATCGAACACTACGAGATCGGCAAAAAGCCAGATCGCCCGGAGGAGATCACGGCAAGCTACGAAGACAACAAGCTCACGGTGAATGTGACGGTGAATGGGAACACCCTCACGCTGACTTCGGAAATCGCCCTTCCAGCCGGTGACGGACCTTTCCCAGCGATCATCGGCATCGGCCGCGGCTCCGGCAGTCTCCCGGCCGACATTTTCAAAACCCGCAATGTCGCGCTCATCACCTACCGCTTTGAACAAGTGATGGCGCACACTCAGAAACGGGGCCAGGAGCCGATCAACAAACTCTATCCGGAGCTGACCCACATGGGTGCCTACAGCGCTTGGTCGTGGGGAGTCAGCCGCTTGATCGACGGTTTGGAACTGGTCAAAAAGGATCTTCCCCTCGACCTGAACCGCCTGGCCATTTCGGGTTGTTCTTTCGCCGGGAAAATGGCGCTTTTCGCAGGAGCTTTCGACGAACGGATCGCGCTGACCATCGCCCAGGAACCGGGTGGCGGAGGAGCCGCCGCATGGCGGGTCTCGGAGACGTTAGGGAAGGTGGAAACCTTGGGAGCCACCAGTCATGCCTGGTTCAAGGAGGACATGTTCCAGTTCTCCGGCACCGATGTTGCGAAGCTGCCGATGGACCATCACGAACTGATGGCGATGGTCGCACCAAGGGCGTTGCTCGTGCTTGGAAATCCGGATTTCAAGTGGTTGGCGGACGAGTCGGGCTACGTCTCCTGCAGGGCCGCGCACGAGGTTTGGAAATCCTTCGGCATCGGTGATCGGTTCGGATTTTCCATTCTCGGTGGCCATGGTCACTGTCAGCTGCCCGAAATACAAAAACCGGAGGTGGAGGCGTTCGTGGACAAGTTTCTCCTCGGCAAGACGACTGAGGACACGAACATCACCCACAGCATCTACGACGCCGTCGATCATTCCCGCTGGATCGAATGGTGGGGAACCGGCAAGCCAATTCTCCGACCCGCCTCAGGCAAATGACCTTTCCGCCAACATCCCCACCCATGCAACCATCCTCCACCCTCGCCCTCTTCACCTTCCTCGCGGTTCTGACCGGTCCGCTGGCAGCCGATATCGAAAGCACCGTCGTCGCCCAAAAACTGCGCGATCCGATGGAAATCGCCGTCGCGCCGGATGGCGATATCTTCGTCGCGGAGCGCGAAGGCCGGGTGTTGCGCGTCCGCCCTTCCACCGGCGGAGTTTTCGTGATTGGTCGGGTTGAGGTGACCTCCCTGCGCGCGGCGGACGTGAGATCTAACTGGGCCCGGGAGGATGGACTGCTAGGACTGGCGCTTGATCCCGCTTTTTCGACAAACCGCCGGCTCTATCTCTACTACAGCCATCCCAAGGAGATGCTGAACCGGCTGTCCCGTTTTGAACTCAAGGACGGGTTGCTCGATCCCGCTTCGGAAAAGGTGCTGCTCGACATCCCCACCGACCGCCGCGACCGCGTCTGCCATCAGGCGGGCTCCATCACCATCACCAAGGACGGGATGCTCTATCTCGCCACCGGAGACAATACGAACCCGTTCGATGCCCGCGGCTACGCGCCGCTTGATGATCGCGAGGGCCGCGAACATGTGAACTCGATGCGAAGCGCCGGAAACACCAACGATCTCCGAGGCAAAATCCTGCGCATCCGCCTGACCGGGGACGGCTACGAAATCCCGGCAGGAAACCTCTTCCCTCCCGGCACGCCGAAAACCAAGCCGGAGATCTACGTCATGGGTTGCCGGAATCCCTTCCGCATTTCGGTCGATCCGAAAACCAACGTCCTCTACTGGGGCGATGTGGGCCCGGACGGCCGCAGCGCCGGGCCCCGCGGTCCGATGGGTGTGGACGAGCTGAACCAGGCGAAAAAAGCCGGCAATTTCGGCTGGCCCTTCGTCATCGGGGACAACCAGCCCTATCCCATCATGAACTTTGAAACCGGCGAGCCCGGCACCATGACCGATCCGGCCGCGCCCAGGAATCCGCGGCGGAACCATGACGGACTGGTCGATCTCCCGCCCGCGCAGCCGGCATTCCTAAGCTACACCTATTCCGAGAACGAAAAATTTCCAGCTCTCGGTAGCGGCGGCCGCAATGCGATGGCGGGTCCCGTTTTCTATCACGACCCCGCCCGGAAATTCAACATCCTCGGCAAGGAGGACGATCACACGCTGCTCGCTTACGACTGGATCCGCGGCGTCATTTGGAAAGCGAAGCTCGGTGCCGGCGAGGCTCTTGAGAAAATCGACACCCTCGTCCGCGACCTGAACCATCCGATGGATCTGGAAATGGATGCGGACGGCACCGTGTGGCTGTTGGAATACGGCACCGCCTGGTACATCAATGGTGACGGCGGGATCCGCCGCTTGCGCCCCTCTGATGGAAACCAACCGCCCGTGGTTTCCGTCTCCAGCGCTGGGAATACCCACACCGCCACTGCCAGCGATCCTGATGGCGGAGATTTGACCATCGAATGGTGGCTCACCAATGGCCCGGGCGAGACTAAAGTGGGCACCGGTTCCACAATCACCCATGACGGGAGCGGCTCGGAATTGCGAGCCGTTGTCATGGATGCCAAAGGCGGGCTGGCCATCGCGTGGATCCCGCTGGTGGAGGACGACTATCAAACCATGCTTGAGATGAGTTTCACCGACCGGCCAAGATCTCTCTCATTCGGCCAGGAATTGGGATTCACCATCGCAGGGGCCAAGAAGCCGGCCGGAATTGTCGTCCGCGCCCGGTATATTCCACCTTCCGGACACGATGCCGGTGGCCTCGAGTTTTCCGACGAAATTGAGAAGGTCATCACTTCCCGCCAGTGTCTCGCCTGTCACCAGATCGACAAGCCATCTGTCGGCCCGGCCTACCTGGATGTGGCGCTGAAATACCGCGGCCGCGGCGATGCGGCGGATTACCTCAAGGGCAAGCTCATGGCCGGCGGCGTCGGGGCGTGGGGTGAAATTCCCATGCCCGCCCAGAGCGCGGTCACGGATGGCGAGGCGGATGTCATCGTGAAGGCGATCCTGGGCCTCGCACAAGGGGTGACCGAATTGCGCGGCACCGAACGCGGATCTCTTACCCTCTCCGCCGCCCCGCCCACTGCGGCTCCAGGCGGCGCTTGGGAGGTAACCGCGGAAGCTCCGGGAAACATCGGAGCGAGGCGGCGTTTCGAGGCGGAGTGATCGGCAACGAAAGCCTAATCGTTAGTTTGACAACAATCCCGCCGGCCCACTCGTCCATGCACTTATGAAAAACCCCGCCAAAGCCCTTCGCATCATCGCCACGTCCATGGCAATCTCAATTTCCTCCGCGCTCCCCGGAGCGGGTACGGACGCTCCGAAATCTGAGCCCCCTGATGGAGAAAACCTGTTCTATGCCTCCCACAGTCTGATGTGGGAGGTCCCCGATCCCCTTGCGGGGATGGTAAAATCCTACGGAATAAAGGATCACGCCGCCGCCGTCCAGCGCATGGGATTTTCACGCACCCAGCAGTTCTGGGATCAACCGGAAGCTCAGAGCCAAACCAAGCAGGCGTTGAGAACCGGCACAATCGATGCGCTCGTGATGTCGCCCATGGACATGCCCGACAAGGGAGTCGAGGAATTCGTCAAACTGGGTCTCCAGGACAACCCCAGGATGCGGTTCTTCGTTCAGAACAACTGGGCGGGTTTCAACAACGACGGACAGAAAGCCAGGGAATCCATGCAGCTCATGATGAGCGGCAAGCTGAAGAAATGGGACGAGACCACCGCGGAGGACCTCAAGACCCTCAACACCGAATGCGAGAAGGCCTTCGAAGCCCAGGTAAGCGAGATCAACGAACGGGTCGGCCGCAAGACGGTTTTCATCATTCCAACCTCCCAAGCGAACTCAGAGCTTCGCGCCAGGATCATCCGCAAGGAGTTCCCCGGGTTGGACAAGCAGTCGCAGCTTTTCATCGATCAGATCGGTCACCCGGCGACTCCCCAAGTGGTGCTGAATGCCTATCTGCACTTTGCCACCATCTACGGCCGCAGCCCCGTCGGCCTCCCGATGCCGTCACTGCTGGAGAAAGCCAACAACTCCCACTGGGATGAGAGTTTCAACAAGGCGCTTCAGGAACTGGCGTGGAAAATCGTCGTCAACTACCCGCCCAGCGGCGTTAAATTTCCCGATGGAGAAGAGAAATAGCGAATGGTGCTGCAACCGAAATAGTGCCACTGAACTTCAGTGAATCCGGCGAAATTGGATCGATGAATCGGTCTTGCAATTCCCATAAAAACGAAAACCAGCCCGCCATCCGGCGGACTGGTTTTTCTGATGGGAAACTCCGTGTGCTGGCTTTTCAAATCAGCCTTGGACGGCGCGACGACGGCGAAGCGCCAACAACCCGAGGCTGCCGACGAGCAGGGCCGAGCCGGATGGTTCCGGGATGACTGTCATACCAGTGGTGTCGGCAATCGCAATTCGAAGAGCCGACAAGCCTGCTTCCGTATCGGGCAGCGCTGCTCCCTCACTCTGAACGTTCGCATTTTTGTCGGAGACATTGAACAGAAGACGGGGACCACCGAACGCAACACCGCCAGCGGACAATTGTCCGGTCTCCCACTGCGCCGCAACCAGTGAGGTGCCAACTGTGGCAAGAATCGTTCCTCCGCCGACAGTGCCTTCGCCCGTGTTATTGAGACTTCCACCGACACCACCCGACGCAGATACCCACCAGTTGGCTGGACCTGTGGAACCGAACAAGGCTTCTCCAGCGGCCGTAAGCGTGATTTCGTCTCCCGCGACGGAAGGCCCGATCCCTGCGCTAACTCCGCTCGAATGCCAGGCCCAACGGCCTCCGGCAGTGCGCGCGACATAACTGGTCATGGCAACCACGGGAATGGTAAGCGAGTTGAACGCCGCCGAGTTGGTCGCATTGTCATAGGCGCCGCTGCTCAACAATCGACCGATCACGAAGACATCCGTACCCGCAGGAATGTTAACTGGGTTGCTGTAATCCCCGAAGGTGACATTCGCACCCACAAAACTCGTCGTATAGAAGTCGATGACCGCTTGATTGTTGGTCGCGTTCACCCCGGAAATAGCGATGTTCACTGCTTCGCTGGTGGACGCAGAACAAATGACGAGGGCTGCTGCGGTGACTAGGTTTTTCATGGATTTGTAATTGAGTGGAAGGTGAATTCTTATGTTTTGTGGTTACATTAATCGTTTTATCTCCCAGCGCTTGAGTTCGCAAGCGCATTCTTTCAATCGTAAAAAAAGATTTCACGCGTCAATCCTTGACACCCGTAGTTCCAGCAACCTGGCCGCTGCTTGGGCCACTCCCCTTCCGCCCAGCCTCCCCTCCATGGTCGATCTTTCTCCTCTGCCAACAAAACTTTTAAATTAAACGTTCTATTTGTTTGCAATACCTTAACAGAAAATCAAAATCGTCATTGCCGTTCGGAATCCAGGCATCGTTTTGACCGTCCTTCCCTCGCCAGAGTGAATGACACTTCATTCGAAAAGCCAATACGATGGTCGTGTGAGCATCTCCAAACCCATGAATTCCTCGAAACTTTCGTTCACCGAAAAGGCCGGCTACGGCATGGCCGACGCCGCCGCGAACTTCGTCTTCATGACGATGATTCTCTATCAGCTCAATTTCTACACCGACGTCTTCGGGCTCTCGGCAAGCGCCGCGGCGGCGGTCTTGCTCTGGCCGCGGCTGTGGGACGCGGTTTTCGATCCGATCATGGGAATCCTGGCCGATCGCACGAACACCCGCTGGGGCAAGTTCCGGCCTTGGATCCTGTGGACCTCCGTGCCGTTTTCCACCTTGCTCGTCCTCGCTTACACCACGCCCGATGGCTGGAGCAACGGTGCACTGATGGCTTACGCGATCGTCACCAACACGTTGTTGATGACGCTCTACTCGATGAACAACATGCCGTACTCCGCGCTCGGCGGCGTCATGACGTCCGACCTCAACGAACGCGCCAGCCTCAATTCCTATCGTTTTGTCGCCGTCAATATCGCCCAGTTCATCGTCGGCGGATTCACCCTCCCGCTGGTCGCCAAATTCGCCGAGGGACATGACCGCCAGCACGGCTGGCAGATGACCATGACCATTTGGGGCGCGCTGTGCCTGGTTCTTTTCCTGATCACCTTTTTCACTTCCCGCGAGCGGATCAAACCCATCGCCCAAACGCACACTCCTCCGAAACAGGACTTCAAGGACCTGCTCAAGAACGGACCTTGGAAAGTCATGGCGCTAATGACGCTCGTCCACTTCGCCATCCTTTCGTTCCGGGGTGGCGCGCTCTACAATTACTACCACCAATTCGCCGACAAGGCCGCGATGTTCGACTTCCTCGAAAAACTCGGTCTCACCGCCCCGCCGCTCGCGGCAGGAGAGGCCAAGCCCGGCGGCCTGCTCGAGCTGCTGGGCTACATTGTCCATGGCACGCGCGACAACCTCGCTGCATCCAACGTCGCCGACGTTTTCAACAGCATCGCCAACATGGTGGGCACGCTGACGATCATTATCGTCATCATGCTGTCGGCCTCATTTGCCCGGAGATATGGGAAAAAGGCCGTCGCGGTGACAGGTTTCGCGCTTTCGACGGTCCTCGCCTTCGCCTTCTTCCTCCTGGATCCAACCAATGTGAATGGGATGATCGCACTCACGATCGTGGGCTCGGCGGTCTATGCGCCGACAATCCCGCTGATTTGGGCGATCTTCGCGGACGTCGCGGACTATTCGGAACTGAAAACCGGCCGCCGTTTCACTGGCACGGTCTTTGCCACCATCGGTTTCTGCCTGAAGGCCGGCCTCGCGCTCGGCTCGGCGTCGTTTCTCTGGATCATGGAATGGGGGTTCCAATACGACACCAAGTTGCCAGATGCGCCCAATGCGGTGGCGGGCTACCGGTTCACCGCCAGCATCGTCGTGGGCATCATGTTCGCCGTGTGCACCGCCCTGCTGGCCGCCTACAAACTCAACAAAAACGCGACCATTGAAATGGCCGACGAACTCGAACTTCGCCGCGCGAAGGCGAACCCCGCACTTACCTGAATTTTTCACCGGACAATCCCGGCCGTTCCGAGAAATGAAACTGCTTCCGCGCAATTCCAGGATCCGCCCCCCACGGGCCGCCAATTTCCTTGCAAAGAGGAAGCAAAAATCCGATCCATGCGGGCCAAGCTGCCCCATCTCCGCCCTTCCATCGATGTCTATTTCCCGCCGCACCACCATCAAGGACATCGCCCGTACTGCGGGGTTGAGCACGGCGGCGGTTTCACAGGCGCTGCGTCCGCAACCCAAATCCAACATCAAGCTCCAGGCCGAAACGATCGACCGGGTGAGAAAAATCGCTGTCGAACTGAACTACCAGCCTCACTCGGGCGCGCGGTCGATCCGTTCGAACAGCTTCAGCACGATTGGCTTCTTCGTCGCGAAATCCGGCCCGTTCACCAATACCCCATACGGCTACATGGCGGGCGTCCACGACATCGCGGAGGAACGGGAATTCCGGATGGCATTAATCCGTCTGCCGATGACGATCGACGACATCAGCACTGCCATCCCGAGCGTTTTCAGCGAGCGGAACATCGACGCTCTCGTCATCGAGAGCTACAGCGAGCTGGCCTACCAGATTTACGAGCGCATCCAGGCCAGCGGCATGCCGGTTATCTTCGTCAATGACCGCCATGAAACCAACTCGGTCTATGTGGATGATGAATGGGGAGCTGCCGAAGTGACGCGACACCTGATCGGAAAGGGCTACCAACGCATTGCCTTCATCCAGCGCCGCACGGCCGGCGGCCCGGCCATCGAAAAAATGCACCACAGCGCGGCCGACCGTGAGGCGGGCTACCGCAAGGCGATGCTGGAGGCTGGCAAAGAACCCGCCTGCCACACGGTCGATACCAAGGATGTCGTGGGTCTCGATGTCGAATTGAGCCAAAAAGACTGGGAGATTGTCGCCGGATACGATGCCGTGATCGCCTATGACGACGACCTTGCGAATCTCATCGCCCGCAACGCCTATGATCGCAATGTCCGGATTCCCGACTCGCTGGCGATTGCCGGCTTCAATGGCGACTACGGCTCTCTCAGCGCCTGGCAACGGCTTACGACCGTCGGTGTCCCGTCCTACGAAATGGGCCGGAAAGCGGCGGAGATGGCCTTTGAACTTGTCGCGAACGGGATCGAGACAGCTTTGCCGTCTTCCGTGCACCGGCCGACACTCATTCCCGGACAAACCACTTGATCTCTCTTTTAGTCTAATGATCTTAAAACGTTTCATTGTATGAGCACGCTCGCCATCTCCACATCGACCATCCAGAATCCCGTCCTCAAAGGCTTCAACGCCGATCCCTCGATCCTGCGGGTAGGCGACGACTACTACATCGCGAACTCGACTTTTGAATGGTTCCCGGGGGTGCAGATCCACCATTCGCGCGATTTGTCGAACTGGCGTCTCCTTACCCGCCCGCTCGACCGTGCCAGCCAGCTGAACATGCTCGGAAATCCGGATTCCGGCGGAATTTGGGCTCCGTGCCTCACTTACTCCGACGGGCTCTTTTACCTGATCTACACCGACGTGAAGTACTGGAAGCGCGATCCTTACAAAGTCGCTTACAACTATCTGGTCACTGCGCCGGCCATCACAGGACCGTGGTCCGAGCCGGTTTTTCTCAACAGCAGTGGCTTCGATCCATCTCTCTTCCATGATGACGATGGCCGCAAATGGTACACCAACATGGTCTGGGACCACCGCAAGCAGAACAACCGCTTCGCCGGGATCCTGCTCCAGGAATTCTGCCCCAAAACCCAGACCCTGATCGGCCCGATCAAACAGATTTTCAAAGGCACCGACCGTGCTCTGGTGGAAGGCCCTCACCTTTACAAACGGAACGGCTACTATTACCTTCTAACCGCTGAGGGCGGCACTGAATACAGCCACGCCGCCACCCTTGCCCGCTCGCGGAACATCGACGGTCCCTACGAGGTCCACCCGCAGAAACACCTGGTGAGCTCCTGGGGACATCCCGAAGCGCCCCTGCAAAAAGCCGGTCACGGTTCGCTGGTGGAAACCCAACACGGTGAATGGTATCTCGCCCACCTCTGCGGCCGCCCGGTGGACGGCAAGCACTGCACGCTTGGACGGGAAACCGCAATCCAGAAGTGCGTCTGGGCTGACGATGACTGGCTCTATCTGGAGCAAGGCAACATGATTCCCATCGTCGAGACGCAAGGCCCGACAGGCATCCCTCCCGCCCCTTTCGCCGATACGGAATGGCACGGCCGGTTTGACTCCGCGGTCCTCGACATCAACTTCCAGAGCTTGCGCCAACCGATCGCGGAAGACTGGCTCAGCCTTACCGACCGCCCGGGCTTCCTCCGCCTCAAAGGCATGGAACCGACCGTCAGCACCTTCCGCCAGAGCCTGATCGCCCGCCGGGTGCAATCCTTTGACATCAGTGTGGAAACCGCCTTGGAGTTCCAGCCCACCACCTTCCAACAGATGGCCGGACTCATCGCCTTCTACGACACGGAAAACCACTTCTACCTGCGGCTCAGTCATGACGAGGAGCTGGGGCGCACCCTCAACATCATCGCCACCGATGCGGCGACCAGTGGTGAAGTCCTGCCGGATGATGTCGCCGTGCCCGCCACGGGAGTCATCCACCTGCGCCTCTCCTTGAAAGGCACGGCGCTTCAGTTCGAATACGCACTCACCGAAGGCCAGTGGCTGACGATCGGCCCGGTTCTCAACGGAGCCGTTCTATCGGACGACTATGCGCATCTCGGTTTCACCGGGGCCTTCGTCGGCCTTTGCTGCCAGGACATCAGCGGCCAGCGCCTGCATGCGGATTTCCCGCGGTTTGTGTATCACGAAGGTTGAAAAACCAACCCAACCTGATCCGCCCGTTTCATTCACAAAAAAACCCGCGGCACTCAAGGTGCCGCGGGTTTTTTGGTGGGTAGAAGTTATGCTGCCAATCCGATTTCCACCAGGGTCAGCGACTGGCTGAACGGCGTCCGCGAGTCATGCAGAACGTCACCAATCCCAGCCCCAGAAGGGCGAACGACGTGGGTTCAGGTATAGGCGCGATGCTGAAATTGTCATAATACACGGTCGCCGAAGAGCCGTCTCCGTTGATGATGAATCCGGGCCGGATAAAGGTCTGATTCTGGAAATCTGCATCCTGCACCCGGGTCCCGTATTTCTGAGTGAGTGTCTCCGTCACGGTGCCCGAGAAAACCAGGCCACTCGCAAGCTGGGCTCCATCCAGTTCGATATCGTAGGTATCCTGCGCGTATCCGCCAGCTCCAGAATTGAGATACGTTCCGAGTTGCAGGAAAGTGCCGTAAGTTCCCGGCGAAACGGAGGTATCGACATACCAATCATAGCTAATGACGTAACCCGACGGGTCAAGCAAGGCGGCATTCGCCGCTGCAAGTAAAGCTCCGCCTGTGGATTCGTTACCTGCTTGCTGGAACCCTCCGGTACGCGTGACTTGCATCCGAAGGCTTCCGCCAATGTTCACGATCGGGAACGACGCCGACGCGTCATTCCCGAATCCGGTACCATAGCCTTGATCCGTGCCGTCTTCGAAATCGAGCAGAACCGAGGCGCTGTGCGCGTGAAGCGCACCACCGAGAATAACAGCAGCCGCTGCCAGGAGGGATTTGTGTTTCATGATTTTTATTCTACCGGAATTCGGGTATGATTATTTTGGGGGGTTCAAATGGTCTGCAATTCGCGAGAACGGGATTTTCCAGTCGAGTTACAAATCCTTCAGGCAGAACTAATGAAATGATTAATCTCACGCAAGGATATTTCCAGGATCAAGCTGTTTTTTGCGAATCGTCCGGACTGCGGTCGACGGTCGAAAGGCTCTCCCTGTCTGAATTCTAACCGCACCCATGTGACGGAACAGCCCGACAACGGTGGGATTTTGAAAGGCAAGAAGCACAAAAGTCTGCCAAAACGCGAGCCCCGCCGCACACGACCCCAACAACCTCGGACCAGCCATCTCCCTAGGTGAGCAATTCCGAGAATTAACCGTTTAATTTTCCCTTGCCATCTTGCGGGGGAATCATTAGTTCTACGCCACTTCCCTTTGAATAGGGTGGCAGCGCTCCCCTCACTCGAAACCCACGAGACCCGTCATGGTAGGCAATCACGTTCTTTTTCATCCGCAACGGCAGGATGGAAGAGGATGCGATGAAGACCTGGTTTCTCCAAACCAAATAACCCGCTTCACCTCCTTCACCTCCTTCACCTCCGGCGACATCCAAAGCCATCCGCGCTTGTGGCCGGTCCCAATGGCGGGGCGGGACGTTGACAGCTCTCATCGTTGCGGGAGGGCTATTTTCCTCAGTTCTCATTCCACAAATCCGAAATACCCACAATCCCCGAAATACCCATGAAATCCAAAAGACCAAACCTGATCAAATTCCTCACCCTCTGCTTCGCTCCCGCCATCACCGGCGCGATGATTCAGTCCGCCCATGCAGCCAGCGCCACTTGGACCGGCGGGGCAGGCGGAACCGGGACCAACCTAAGCGACGGTGCCAACTGGAGCAGTGGCTCGGCTGCGTTCGTGAGTGGCGATGTCGTCACCTTTGACAACACGACCGCCTTGGGGACGCTGACCTGGAACGCCAACCTCGGGCCGGGCTTCGGTGCCACGGATGGCGTGATCATTGATTACACCGGCACGAACAATCTAACGCTCGATGGAGTCGCCGGATCCCCCGGTCTCCAATGGGGTCTCGGAAACATCAACATCGCCACCGGAGCGGGCGCTTTCAGCTTCGGAAACGGACTGGAATCCACCACCTTGGTTTTCCGCGGTGCCGGGAACATCCAGACCTACACCAACGAAAGCAGCAACACCGCCACCTTCGGCGCGGACATGCTCTGGCGGGCTGGCGGCGGCGCTGACAAGACTTTGAACATCGAAGGCTCCGGCGACTGGCTGTTCAACGCGGCTCTCCGCATCGATGCGACTCAGGGTCAGTCCGCCCTGACGGTCATTAAGAATAGTGCCGGCATCGTGAACTTTGCCGCGGCCAATAATCTCGCCAGCCCCGTGTCGACTCTGAGGATCAACAATGGCACACTGAAGGTCACCTCGGCCGGGTCGCTCGGAGCGCTCGGTTCGTATCCAGGATCACTTGTCGTCGACTCCGTTTTTTCCTACGAGAGTTCGGCCAACCAAACGATCACGGGAATCGTCTCCGGCGTCGGGGAAATCAACCAAACCGCAGGCATCCTGAATCTCACCGGAGCCAATACCTTCTCCGGCAGCGCGAACATCACCGGAGGCACGCTCAGCGTCGGTGGAACCGGTTCTCTGGAATGCGCGATCACCGTCAACGGTGCGAGCGCCAAGTATTTGCACAACAGCACCACCGCCTCCTCCCAGGACATCACTCTCACCTTGGGGACCGTGGGCGGCAACGGCACCATCAGCTCGGTCACGGCGGCCGATAATTCCGGCAACTTCATCGCCAACGGCAATGGAAACTCCGCCCCCTTGACCGTGGACACCCTGACCTTCAATGGCGACGGCGGCCTCAGTGTCACCGACGATGGCGTCACCAGCACCTCCGGCATTGTCGTCACGGGGACGCTCACCACGACCCCTGCCTCCGGCACGATCACGGTCAACGCCTCCAATTCCTTCTGGGACAGTGGCATCACCTACGACCTCCTCAGCGCCGGAACCTTCAATGCCGCCCTTTCCGACTTCACCCTGGGCACAATCAATGGCGTGACCGGCCGCCAAGCCCCTTCTCTCGTGGCCACCGCTTCGGGAATCGGCCTGCTGATCTCGGGCGACAATCCGAAGTGGTCCGGCGCGGACAACACCAACTGGGTGGTCGGCAGCACCGGCCCCAACAGCAACTGGAGACTCATCAGTCTCAACACCCCGACCGATTATATCCAAGGGGATGTCGTTCTCTTCGATGACAGCGCAGCGGGTGCGACGGTGACTGTGGCCATTTCCGCCGCTGACGTAAGTCCTGCCGTCGTCAACTTCAACAACAGCAAACCCTACATCATCAACGGTCCTTTCGGAATCGCTTCCGGAGCCTTGAACAAGAACGGCACGGGCAACGCGACCATAGCCGCTCCGAATACCTACAGCGGCGGAACCACGATCAACGCCGGCACGCTCACTCTCAGCGGTGCGGGCACACTCGGAGCCACCAGCGGCGCCCTGATCGCCGCAGGCGGCAACTTGAATCTCGGCGGCTCCAGTCAGACCGTCGGTTCCCTTCTGGTCAACGGAGAGGCGTCCATTCAAAACGGCACGCTCACCGCTCCCGCGCTGATCGCGGCGATTCCAGCCGGAACCGCAACGATTTCAGCCACCCTCGACCTCGGCACCGGCACCATCAACAAGTCCGGCCCCGGCAACCTGGTTCTCAGTGCTTCCCCTTCATACTCGGGAGCCACCACCATCAGCAACGGCACCCTCACCCTCAGCGGCGCCGGCGACCTCGGTTCGACCAGCGGCGTGACCCTCAGTGGCGGTGCATTTGACCTCGGCGGCAGCACTCAGATCGGGCTGGCCATCAACATCAGCGCTGCGGCCACAGCCGGGGATACAATCTTCAATGGTACGATCGAGCCCGCCTCCTTCTCTATCAACTCGACGGGTGGGATTGCCACGGTTTCCGCAAACATCATCGGTTCCACCGGTGTCACTCGGAACGGCGGTGGCGGCACCCTCAGCCTGACCGGAACAAACACGTTCACCGGGCCGCTCAACTTCGCCGGCAATGGAACCGTCTCGATCGACGGAGGATCCAACACCGGCGGCGGAGCCGTCACTTACAACAGTTTTGGAAGCACCTTGACGGTCAACTCCGGATCCTATCTGACCAGTGGCACCACCTCCAGCGGCTTCAGCGAGTTCCGTTTCCTCAACCTCAACGGCGGGGTTTTTGAGACAGAAGGCAACCTCTTCTCGAGCACCCTCGCCATTTCAACCGTCTTCAACGGCGGCACCTTGAAATGCGGAAACGCCGCCGGGATCACTTGGTATGACGCCAACAACCAGGTCGTGATCAACGCCGGAGGCGCGACCATCGATACGACAGTTGGCAGCATCACCTTGGGACTGAACACAGGGGGACCCGCCGCCCTCGCCAACCCGCTGACCCGGCTCAACGGCACGGCAAGCGGAACCATCACCCTCCTCGGTGGCAACAGCCTCGTATCCGGCATCGCCAACAACGGCATCCTCGACATCCAGGACAGTTCCACCTGGGACCTCCACGGCGTCGCATCGTCAGTTGCTGGTATCGAAGGGAACGGCACTGTTACCAGTTCCACCGGCTCCGCGGTGCTAACCATCAACGCGGCTGCGGGACCCTTCCTCTACTCCGGAAACATCACGGGGGGCGGCAAGGTCTCACTCGTCAAGCAGGGAACAGGCACCCAAGCCCTTGCGGGATCCACCTATCAGGGTGACATCACAGTGGCCTTGGGAACTCTGGAAGTAACCAACAATTCCGCGACCACCTTCGCGAATTACTCCAAGGTTTCCCTCGTTACAGGCGCGGTTCTCGACCTGCCTAACAACGTCACGGATGTCATCGCCGGCCTGATCGTTGATGGCAATGGACTTCTGCCCGGCACCTATGACGCTGCCAGTCCGGAAACCACGGGTCTGATCACCGGCAACGGCAAGCTCCAAGTCGTCGCCGGCTTCGCCAACTGGATGACCCAATTCGCCACCTTGAGTGCGGCGGATAGACTCGCCAACGCGGATCCGGATGCCGACGGCATCCCCAACCTGGTGGAATACGCGATCGATGGACAGGATCCAACCGTCGCCAACCCCGCCGCCGGGAGCTTCACGGGCAATGCCCTCAGCTTCACCAAGCGGGCAGGCACCATCGGCCTCACCTATTCGATCGTCGAATCGACCGACCTTGGCATCACCGATGCCTGGACGGAGGTCTCTGGAGGCTCATACGTGAATGACGCGAACACGATCTCCTACACCCTCACCCCGGGCAGTCCGGTGGATAACTTCATCCGACTCCAGGTTACCCAAAACTGATCCACACGCCTGAATCCAATCAAAGCGGGTTCCTCGTCAAGAAACGGGGAACCCGCTTGTGATTTAAGAATACCATCAACCCCGTTCACCGAATTCTCATGAAGCCCAAACACCCCGGTCTCACCAAATTCCTCACCGTGTGCGTCGCACCCGTGATCGCCGCCATGTCCCCCCAGTCCGCGCAGGCGGTCGATAATTTTTGGGATGAAAACGGTGCCACGCCCGGCTTCGGCACGGCAGGAGCCACCGTGACCAACTGGTCGAATGCCACCTCCTTGTTTTCCTTGGACGGAACCGGATCCACCGCCCCGACCGGCACCCAGCTACCCGGCTCCTTTGACAACGCGTTTTTCGGCACCTCCACGGTCGGAATGGCCGGCGGCATCATCACCGTCAGTGGCAACCCGGCCATGTCCAATCCCACCTTTGGTTCGGCGAACACCGGTTCCATCGAAATCACCGGAGGCCAGCTCAATCTGGGAACCACCGCTTCTCTAACGATCACCTCCAACGCGCTTGGCAACAGAATCAGCTCCGTTCTCATCGGCGGAAATACGGCTCAGACGCTGACCATCACCGGCGGGACCATGACGCTCTTCGGCGCCAACACCTTTGATCGGGCCGTCACCGTCAATGGCACCGGCGGCGGCAAGCTGAGTGTCGCTTCCGTCGGCAGCGTCGGCAGCGCCTCCAGCAACATGGGCGCACCCACCACCGCGACCACAGCCACCGTCAACCTGCTTGGTGGGGGCGCGCTGAGCTACACTGGAACCGGGGAAACATCGGATCGCGTGTTGAATTTGAGTTCAGGGGCCGGCAGCGGCGGCATCGTCGAACAGTCAGGCAGCGGACTTTTGAAATTCACCGGCGGCGTCACTTCGACGGGAGCCTCCAGCAAGGTCCTCACCATCCAGGGATCCTCCCCTGGCACGGGTGAAATCTCGGGAGTCATCGCCAATAACAGCGGTACGAACCTCACGAGCATTCTGAAAAACGGGTCCGGCACATGGACTCTCTCCAATACTGCCAACACCTACTCGGGCAAGACCTCCATCAACGGAGGCACCTTGAGTGTTTCTTCGATCGGAAGCATCAATGGTGGTGCCAGTGGTCTAGGATCGGTGACAACCGTCGCCAACGGAACCCTCGACATGTCGGGCAACGGCCGCTTGCTTTACACGGGCACTGGCGAAACGACCAACCGTGTCGTCAACCTGGTTTCGGGTTTCGGAAGCGGTGCCATCCTCGACCAATCCGGATCGGGAAATCTGAATATCACCGGCGGAGTCACCTCCACAGGCACCTCCAGCAAACTGCTCACCCTGCAGGGATCAACAGCAGGCACGGCCGAGATTTCGGGAGTCATCGCCAATAACAGCGTTTCGAACCTCACCAGCATCTTGAAACTCGGCACCGGCACCTGGACCTTCTCCAATGCCGCTAACACCTTCTCGGGCAAGACCTCCATCAACGGCGGCACATTGAGCGTTTCCTCGATTGGCAGCGTCAACGGTGGAGCCAGCAACCTGGGTTCGGTGACAACAGTTGCTAACGGAACCATCGACATGACAGGTGGGGGTCGTTTGCTCTACACCGGCCCCGGCGAGACGACCGATCGCGTGATCAACCTCTCTTCTACCTTCAGCGGCGCAGCGGTCCTTGACCAGTCCGGCACCGGAAACCTGAAATTCACCAGCGGCGTCACCTCCACGGGCATGTCCAGCAAGACGATCACGCTCCAGGGCTCCACCGCCGGCACGGGTGAGATTTCGGGAGCCATCGCCGACAACGGCGGAGTAAACCTCACCCGCGTCAACAAAACCGGCAGCGGCACATGGACGCTTTCCAGCAACTCGAACACCTACACCGGCACGACCACGGTCACTAACGGAAAACTGGTGGTGAACGGCAACATCTCCACCGGCGTCGTCACTGTCGGCACTGGCGCGACAATCGCCGGCTCGGGAACCATCGCCGGAAACCTCGCGGTGAATTCAGGTGCCACCCTCGCCCCCGGCAACAGCGCCGGTAATCTCACTCTCGGCAACGGCCTGACTTTGGCCGGTTCCTATGCGTGGCAACTCACCGCGCTGTCCACCGCCAATCCCGGCACCGACTTCGACACCGTCACGGTCACCAGCGGCAGCGTCGACATTTCCGGAGCATCACTGCAGTTGAGCCTCGGCGCCTTCGCCCCCAGCGCGAATGCGTTCTGGCAAACCGACCAAACCTGGGAAGACATCATCAACAACACCGGAGCCGGAATCCTAACCGGATCCTTCGCCGCCATCGACAACTCCGCCTGGTCATCGCTCGGAGCGTTCTCCACGACCGTCACCGACAACGACGTCAACCTCATCTGGACGGCGGTCCCGGAACCCGCATCCAGCGTGTCGCTGGGCGTCGCCGGCATCCTGATGATGCTCTACCGCCGCCGCTCGATGAAGAATTGATCGAGTGATTTGCCAATTCTCCCCACTCCGGCCCTCCTGCCGATCCGGGTGGTGGAGGGGGCGGAAACGGAGGCCGGATCGACTCTTTGAAATTCCAAGTCCGATGATGAAAAAAAACTTATTCTGCCTGTTGGCAGGCCTGGTTTTGACCACTGCCAGCGCGTTTTCCCAAGACCCGAAGTTCTACATTTTCCTTTCGTTGGGGCAGTCGAACATGGAGGGCTTCCCGGGAGGAATCGAGGAGCAGGACAAGGTTCCGGTGGATGATCGGTTCAAAGTCCTGGCTGCGGTCGATTTTCCCGACCAAGGCCGGAAACAAGGGGAATGGTATCCCGCGGCACCTCCGCTGTGCCGCCCCGGCGCAGGCCTCGGACCGACCGATTATTTCGGCAGGACGCTGATCGCTACCCTGCCGAAGGACATCAAGGTCGGTGTGGTGAATGTCGCGGTGGCCGGCGCGAAAATCGAGGTGTTCGATCAGACCAAGATCGAGGCTTACGAAGCCAGCGCTCCCCCGTGGATGCAGGGCATCATCAAGAGCTACGGCGGGAGTCCCTATACCCGCCTCGTCGAGACGGCGAAACAAGCTCAGAAGGACGGGGTGATTAAAGGAATTCTGCTTCATCAGGGAGAGTCGAACACCAACGACAAAGAATGGCCCGGAAAGGTCAAAGGCATCTACGAAAGCCTGTTGAAGGACCTCGATCTGAATGCCAAGGACGTCCCCCTCCTCGCGGGTGAAGTCGTGAATGCGGATCAGAACGGCGTTTGCGCCGGCATGAATTCGATCATCGCCGAGCTACCGAAAACCATACCGACGGCCCACGTAATTTCCTCGAAGGGCTGCCCAAGCCTCCCGGACCGCCTCCATTTCTCACCGGAAGGATACCGGGAGTTAGGAAGACGATACGGTGAGAAAATGGTTTCGCTTTTAGAACAAAAAATCTCCAAGGCGGATCCCCCGCCTGAACCTTGATCCAACCCTGCTCGTCATCGACGGGCACCAGCCACCAACTATGAAACCCAACTTGATTTTCTTCGCAGCAGTCTGCATGGCAGCGAGTCCGTTTGTCACAGGTCAAAACCCTGAACCGGTCAACGACTGGAAACCCGCAACCTCTAACCAGAAAGGCAAGGAGTATCCCCAGGTCAATTCCGAAGGCCGCGTGCGCTCCCGCATCGTCGCCCCGGGAGCCCAGAGCGTCCTGCTCGACATCGGCGCCGTGAAATACCCGCTGACCAAGGGTGAGGACGGCGCGTGGACCGGCGAATCGGCTCCGCAGGACGAAGGTTTCCACTACTATCAGATGAATGTGGACGGCGCGCAGGTGCCGGATCCCAACAGCCTGTATTTCTACGGTGCGAGCCGGTGGGGCAGCGGCATCGAGATCCCCGCCAAGGATGAGGACTTCTACACACTCAAGAACGTCCCCCATGGCGAGCTGCGCGAAATCTACTACTTCTCGAAAACCAGCAATTCCAACCGCCACGCCTTCGTTTACACCCCGCCGCAATATGGCAAGGACCCTTCCCAGCGCTTTCCCGTCCTTTATCTCCAGCACGGCATGGGAGAAAATGAAACCGGCTGGGGCAACCAGGGCCGCACTCCCCTGATCATGGACAACCTGATCGCCGAGGGCAAATCGAAGCCGTTCATCATCGTCATGGAAAACGGGCTCGACGTCGGTCCCCCCCGCCCTCCCGAACCGAAACCTGCTGATGCCGCCGCAACGCCGCCACCAGCCTCGGGAACCCCGGCACCTGGAGGCGGGCCCGGTGGCCGCCGCTTCAACTTCGACGCCTTCCAACGGATTCTCATCGATGACCTGATTCCCCATATCGATGCCAACTACCTCACCCTTTCCGACCAGCCCAACCGGGCCATGGCCGGGCTTTCCATGGGTGGCATGCAAACCCGCCAGATCGCCCCTGCGAATCTCGACAAGTTTTCCCACATCGGAATCTTCAGCGGCGGCAGCATCGCTCCGGCGGACGTCAAGGACATGGAGGACTTCAAGAAAAAGGTGAAGGTGGTGTTCGTCAGTTTCGGAGGCCGCGAAAAAGGGGCCGCAGCGGCCAAGACCAACGCCGAAGCGCTGAAGGATGCCGGGATCGACAGCCATTACTACGAATCCCCGCTGACCGCCCACGAGTGGCAGTCGTGGCGGCGCAGCCTCTATCAGTTCGCGCCGCTGCTTTTCAGGAACTGACCCGCCGTCCCGTCGATCGAAGATCTGAAACCCTCAACTTGATGATCAAAACCCACGGCACAACCCTCGCGGCGGCACTCCTGTTCGCGGTCAGCACCACGTTATGCCAGGCACAACTGCGGGTGGACTTCAATACCAGCTCGAATGGCAGCACGGCGTCTTCGCCCTTGGTGAGTGGTTTCCAGAGCTATCATACGAGGCACGAGACCTCCGGTGATTTTGTCGCGACCCGCTCATACAGTGCCTTCAACTCGACGATCAATCTTGCTGTCAGCTTTCCCGATTCCAACAACGCCGCGACCATGCAGATGCTCAACCGGTCCGAAATGACCTGGCAAGGCGCGTGGTTGGACCTCCTCAGGGACTGGGTCGGGGTGGACACGCGCACCGCAAGCGGCGGCAATGGCGATTACAATGGCACCACCGGCACGCCGACACGCTTGCTGATGCGCCTCGTCGGACTGCCGGCCGGCTCCTACACCTGGCGCTCCTATCACCACGATGTCTCCAATCAAAACGGCGACTTCGCCGTCCAGCTCTCGACCAACGGCGGCACCAGCTTCACCCCGATCGGGAATTTCGAAATGACCTCGGGCATCGCCTCCGAAGATCCCGCCCAGACCGGCACGTCGAATCCAGATCCGCGCAGCCTCCCGTCCACGGTCACATTTCCCATCGCCGCCACCGGCACTCAGGACGTGATCATTGCCTTCGTGCCGCTTTCGGGTGGGGGAATCTCGGGGCAATTCTTCGCCTGCAACGGCTTTGAATTGTACGATCCCGCCAATCCGCCGCCCGGGCCCGAACTGCCGCCGCCGGCACAGCCAGCGGGAAGTTACTCCCTCGACTTCGGCACCGCCGGCTCGCCGGTCCAGTCCGGTTTCGCCGGTCTGCTAGGTGCGGCCGGCTCCACGGTCGCCATCAATGGCGTCACCTTCGAGCTCCGCGAGGCTTCCAACAACCTGCTCGCCGCCTACCGGCCCGAGGTGGCCAACGGGCTTCTATCCGATTTCGTTTACAACCCTGCCGGCCATTCGGTGGCGGGCATCGTCCTCCGCGTCACTGGCCTGCCAGCGGGCGACTACTCGCTCGAGTCATGGCACCGCGATCCGCAGTTAGCAGCCGGTGCGATCCAGATCGAAAAGCGCCCGGTCGGCGGATCCAGCGCCGTTCTGGTGGATCAGTTCGCCTTTGGAGAAACCGCTGCGGCAACGCCGTTCACCAGCGACGGCACGCCCTTCGAGCTCGTCGTTAGAAATGACTCCCCACAAAACGTGAACCGCTGGAACAGCGTGCGGATCACCAGCGGCACCAGCGTTGCTCCGCTCCGCCCCCACTCGCCGTGGGTGTTCCGCACGCTGATGGAGAACCGCACCCGCATGCTGGTCGCGGCGCTGCACCCGAACCTTTGGGTCTCCTACAATCCCGGCAACTGCTGCATCGACCGCGCGTGGACCGGCGGGATGAGATTCTTCGGCAAGGTCTTCGACGATTCCCAAAAGAACTCATGGATCAACGGTCCGCTCTATCACCGCTATCCCAACTCGATCTTCGAGGCGACTGACGAGGCGGTCTTTCCCGGCGGTTGGACGGTGGACTCCGGCAGTGTGGATCACGCCAGAGCCACGCAGGGCACGTCCTTCATCAACTCACTGCGGGACAAACGAACCAACCGCTGGTACCTTTTCAATGGAACCACCACGGTCACCACCGCGGCGTACGACCTCTCCCGCCATCGCGAGACGATCCTGTTTTTCGAGGAACGACAGAACGTCGGCACCAGGTGGAACCTGCTCCCGGGCTCGGGCACGCTGCGCGTCCAAGTATCGGAGGACGACGGAGCCACCTGGACTTGGCAGGATTTCTTTTCCACCGAGGCGAATCTGGGAAACCAATTCAACTTCAAGGAAATCACCACCCGCAGCCCGAACGCGAAGCTGCGCTTCTCCAGCCAAGGCGGGCAGTTCGCCAACATCACCTTGGAAGGCGAATACGAGGGGTGGACCGCCGCCGATGCCCAGGGCGCGGTAGCGGCGACTCCTAACTGGCTCGGTTACCGCACGCTGAACCGCGACGAAGCGGTCACTCTCCGTTATCAACTCCGCCTCGCCGGAGGTGCCGTCGTCACCGTCGAGGAAACCCCGGAAGCCCTGCCGCAGATCAGTGGTCCGCCGCGACTTGAGAGAAAATTCGCCGTTAGCGGCATCCCGGCCGGAACCACCGTTTCCCTCCGCCTTGGTGGCGATCCCGCCTGGTCCAGCTACACGGAAAGCTGGTCCGTTTCCGGAACCGGCGCGCTGCGCACGAGCGCCGGCATCACTTACCTCGATCTAACCGCCGATGGCGCGGCGACCGTCACCGCAAGCTGGACACCCTGATGAAACCTCTCTTCCTGCTGCTATCTCTAACCGCATTCGCCTCGGCTCAGGTGATGAAACCCGGAGTCACCACGTGGATTTACGACGTTGAAAGCAACCTGACGGAACTGCCGGTGGTCGTCGCCGGCCAGACGCCGAACGTCGCGGACGACTTTGCCTCCATCGACTTCTCCCTGCCTTGGCAACCGCCCGCCGGTTCCGGCGATCCGTTGATCCAGGAAAGCTACGTCGGCCTCGCCTGGGGCTGGCTCACCATTCCCGCAACGGGCACCTACGAATTCCGACTAACGGCTGACGATGGCGCGCGCTTCTATTTCAACCGCGACCGAGCCTACAACCCATACACCAATCCGAACCCCGCGCTCCAAGCCGGGGCGCTGATCGCCGACGATTCCCAAGCCGGACTTTCCTCCGCCACCGGCACCCTGCTCGGCGTGACCGCGGGCACCTATCCGATCACCGTCGAGTTCTATCAGGACGCGGGACCGTTCCGCCTGCTGCTGGAGTGGAAAAAACCGGGCGACGCGGACTTCAGCCCCATTCCTGGCAGCTCGCTGCAAACCCAGGCGGACCAGACGCCCGTTTCCTCCGACGGATTCAAGCTGTGGTTCTATCCGGGAGGTTCCGGCGGCACGGCGGGCGGACCGGGTGACGGCCAGCCGCTGACGGCCGTCCATCCGGGATTCACCCTCGGCTCGATCCGGCCGCCCGGCGCGCAGCCCGGCGTCGCCGGCATGGATTTCCTGCCAGACGGCCGCTTGGTCATCAGCTCGTGGACGCCCGACGGCCAGAACTACGGCGCGATCTATCTGGTCGAAAACTATCAGGACGGAAATCCGGCCACGACTGTTTTCAAAAAGTTCGCCGAAGGCCTCGGCGAACCGCTCGGGCTGAAGGTCATCGACGGCGTCATCCATGTCGCCCAGAAGCGGGAGATCACCAAATTGGTGGACACCGACGGCGACGACTGGTGCGACGAATACATCGCCGTTTCCCACGGCTGGCCGATGTCGCCGAACTACCACGAGGTGCAGTTCAATCTCGTCGACAAAGACGGTTCGCTGTGGACAACCACCAGCGTGCCGCTGAAAACGGCGGTCACCGCCTACATGCCGACGTTGCTCCCTGCTGGCGCGCCGGCATTTCCATTCGGAGCCGGCACCGGCGCATTGATCAAGGCCGATCCCGCCACCGGCGCTTGGGAGATCGCCGCCACCGGCATCCGCACGCCGAACGGCATGGGCCTCGGGCCGGAGGGCGAAATGTTCGGTGCCGACAATCAGGGTTCCTGGCTGCCCGCCTCGCTGCTGCGGCACTATCGGGAAGGCTCGAATCACACCCACCAGGCGACCCAGAACGGTACTGCGGAGTGGGATCGCCCGGTGCTGTGGTTGGAACACGGCCGCATTTCTCTATCAGCCAGTCAGCCGGCATTGATCCCGTCCGGCCCGTTCGCCGGACAAATCGTCATCGGCGAGCTCACCCAGGGCGGCATCCGCCGCGCGAATCTGGAAAAAATCAACGGCGTCTGGCAGGGCTGCGCGTTCCAGTTCACGCAAGGCCTTGAAGTCGGCATCAACCGCCTCGCCTGGGGCCCCGACGGAGCGCTTTACGCCGGCGGGGTCGGCAGCAACGGCAACTGGAGTTGGAACGGCACGCGATACGGCCTCCAGCAGTTGAAGCCTAACGGCGTGACCACTTTCGAGATCCAACATGTGAAATCCCGCGCGCAGGGCTTCGAAGTCGCTTTCACCCAGCCGGTCCCCTACGCGATCCTCGCCAACCCGGCCAACTATCAGGTCTCCATGTGGCGGAACGTACCGTCTTATGGCTACGGTGCCGGCCAGAAGATCGGCAACCAGACGCTTACCGTCGCCGACGTGATTGTCTCCGCGGACCGGAAGAAAGTGCAGCTCACCATCCCTGGTCTGGCCAAGGACCGCTGCGTCTATCTGCGGGTGAGAAATTTCAAGAACGATGCCGGAGTCTCGCCATGGATCACTGAAGCTTGGTACACGCTCAATGAGATTTCGCCGGAAACAGGGCCCACCTTCGAACCCACGCTTGAGGATCCCGGTGGCACGCCACCAGCCGACGCCCTCGTGCTTTTCAATGGCAACGGCACCACTGAATGGGAACAGGACGACTCCAACGGCGGACCCATCGACTGGACCGTCACTCCGGAAAGTGACCTGCAAATCGCCCAGGGAACCGGCAACATCCGGACCGTGCGCGACTTCACCGACTATCGACTCCACCTCGAATGGAGTTCGCCCTCCGGCGGCAGCGGCCAGGAAGCCGGCAACAGCGGCGTGAATCTCGCCCAGCGTTATGAGATGCAGATTCTCAATACGCCTCCAAGCGTTCCTATCGGATCCTACGCCATCAATTTCGCCGGCTCGATCCTCAACTTCAAGGCACCGGACTCCAATGCCAGCCTCGGCCCGGACCAGTGGCAGACCTACGACCTCTGGTTCACCGCGCCGCGCTGGAGCGGCACGCAAAAAGTCTTCAACGCCCGCATCACCGCCTTCTGGAACGGAGTGCTGGTCCACAACGACGTGGAAGTCCCTAACCCAACAGGAACCTCGCCCGCCGACGTCCCGGGTCCGCTGCCCATCCAGCTTCAGGACCATCTATCCACAGCTAACAGCGAGGTCGCTTTCCGCAACATCTGGATCGTTCCCACCGACAATTACCCCTCGGACTACGCGCTCTGGCTTGCTCTCAACACTCTTTCCGGATCGGATCGCGAACTCGATGCGGATCCCGACAAAGACGGAATCGGCAACGCATGGGAATATGTCGCGGGGGGCAACCCCAACCAATCCGCCCTGGCAGACGCACATGGTCCGCTGCTCCCGCAATTCGTCCCATTGGCTGCCCAAACTTACAGTTTCGTGGTCCGCCGCCGCATCGATTTCGCCTCGCTCGGCTTTCAACTCCAGGTCGAGGGTTCCCTGAACCTTGGCGCTGACAGTTGGGATCCGGTTCCGTTCACCATTCCCAATCCTCCGGTTCCAACTGGCGACGGCCAAACCGAATTCGTCACGCTGGAATTCGAAGCTCCCCCGGAACCGACCATGTTCTTCCGGGTGGCTCTGAGGGCCACACCTTAAGGCGTCAGCGGATTGGCTTCGACACGCAGGAATTCTCCGGGACGGTCGCCTAAAGGAATGATAGAGCGCACCGTGACAAGCTCGATACCAGGTTCGCCCGGCGCGGGCAAAATGGAAACTGGCGCGGTCTGGCCGTTGAGCCATGTCACCAAATCCGTGCTGAGCATGACGCGGAGTGCGACCGTCTGGCTGGCGGTGACCGAGCGACGGTGCGTTAGAGTCAGATAGGTCTCGCCTTCGTGGACAATGGTGCCGGGCACCGGGCGGCCGTCGCCGGTGGCTTCGCCGGGATTCAGGCCGAAGCCATATTCGATCAGGGCGGGCAGGCCGTCTTGATCGTTGTCGGAAATGGGACTGAGTGAGAGGGGACCACCGGAGTGAAGTTGTTCGAAAGCATCCGGCATCCCGTCGCCGTCCTGATCAGGCGGCCAGACCGCAATGCTCACGCTGACCGGCAAGCTGGTTCCGAACTCATCGTTCACTTGCAGGGTGAGCGTATGGATGGCACCCGCGGCGGCGAGCGCTGACGCGTTGGCCACGCGAATGACCCCGGTGGCGCCCTCTATGGAAAAAATCCCTGCGCCACTGCCGCCGGTGATCTGCCAATTCAGGGGAATGTGCTCCGCGTTCGCTTCCGCGGAGCGGGCCAGCCCGACGAATTTTCCGACCGCCGATCCGGAGTAAGCGATGAAGGCCTGCCCCGGCGCGATGACGGTTGCCCGGTCCTGCACGTAGCGGCGCAGCCACGCGAGGGCCGGACGCTCGAAGTTGTTGCTGTAAGTTAGAGGCGCGCCCTGATCCGTCCGCCACATGCCGGGCCGGTAGCCCCAGAGCGTCACGCCCATGACTGCCGGGTGCTCCCAGAAGACCGGGAAGATCCTCCGGAAACTGTCGAGATGCTGCACGTCGGTTAGACCGTCGATGTCCATTTCGGTGACCATCAGCGGCAGCCCGGCGGTGGCGAGGCGGTCGAGGTTGGTGCGGGTGGTGGAGACCGGCACCGTGGTCTCGAACGCGTGGCCCTGGATGCCGACGATGTCGACGAGGTTCTCGGTGCGCAGCAGGTTGACGATGCCAAGGTAGGCGATGGCGGATTGGTTCGAGTTAGTCACGCTGTAGTCGTTCAGGACAAGCGGCGTGTCGGGAAAGAATTCTTTCGCAATCCGGAACGAGTTGAGGATCCAATCCCAACCCGTGGTGCCGTTGCCGCCGAGGGCTGCGATGTAGTTTCCCCTGCCCTCACCGGTCGCACCGCTGGGCGGTTGATGGAGCGGCTCGTTCACGACCTCCAGGTAGTCGATGTCCGGGTATCTCGCGGCGACGGCGGCGAACCACTGCCTGATCTCGGCGAGCTGCTCGACAGGTGTTAGATTTTCAATCCACGCCGGTTGCTGCGAGCCCCAGATCAGCACATGCATGCGGAAAGGGAATCCGTTTGATTTGGCGAAATTGTACGCAGCGTCGAGCTGGCCCCAGTTCATCACGTTTCGAACGCCCTCCACGCTGCCCCACTTGCCCGCGTTTTCCGGGGTGACCTGGTTCCAGTAAGCCGGGAAATTCACCACCTGTGAGGTGCTGTGCACGCTGCCGAGAAACTTGCCGGAACCCGCTGCCAGGGGCGGCCCCTGCGGAACGAAAACGGTGGAACCGGAGGTCCCGGAATCCAGATTTCCCACGGTGTAAGTGATGCCTTGGCGACCGAAAGCCAGCCGATCCAGCCAAAGCCCGTTCTCACGCGAACCGATCTGAAAGGTCCGGGTAAGCTGCCCTGCGGCGACGGTGAAACTTAGCGGGGTTTCGCCACCGTTGAAGGAAGAAAGCTTCACCCATTTCCAGGTCGTGATCCCCGCAGTCCCCGCGTCGGCAATAACTGTGGCCTCGGTCTGGCCGATGACATTGAGATTGTTGACAGTCGTCCAGTCCGTGCCTGTGGCAGGTGACATCACACCGAAGGCGGAGGCGTAAAAAAAGCTGTCGTCGCTCCCCCCGGCTGGACCGACCCGAAGACGGGCGTAGAGTTCGTAGGTCCCGGCAGCGGGAAATGTCACCGTGTAGCTTGCCACCTGTGAGACCGAGTCCGGCGCGGTGCCGGTGCTATTGACGAGAGTCTCGATGTATCCGACGCCCCCGTTGTTGCCGATGGTGAGATTCGAACCGAGAACGCCACTCTCCGCCTGGATGATGACCGGTTCATTCGCACCAAACATGGGGGTGGCGGCGTAGCAGAAACAAATCAAGCTGAGGAGTCGGGTCATGGCATCGAAGATTTTTTGTTAGATAATATTCCGCTCAAGGGGCCTCGGAGATCTGATAGAACCGGCCGGATGGGTTTTGATTGGTTTCCGGGTATTGGATGAAGCCGCTGGCATCGGCGGGCTGGGTGCCCATGTCCTGCCAGGTGGCGGTGAGATCGTTGCTGGCCCGGATCGAATAGTTGGAACCCGGCGCGCCACGGCCGATAAGGGTGGCATTGACCGTGCCGTTGGGATTTCCGGTGGCGGAGACTTGCGCGGTGAGCGGAATGGGAATTCGGAAAACGGAGCCCGAACCACCCGGTCCGCCCGCAAACGCGGTGCCGAACAAAGCGTGCCCTACCCGCAGCAACGGGGCGACAGGATTCGCTCCGTAGCGATTGGTGCCATCGGTGGCCACGCTTTCGAAGCTGTGAAACGTCCGGAAATCCGGCAGGACGGTATCCAGTGCGAATACCGTCCCCGCCGCGCCGCCACCACCTGCGGAGGTGGTCCCGTAGAGCACTTTTCCTGATAGATAGAGGCCTGCGGCGGGTGAAGCACCGTCCGTGTTGGTTCCGGCAACTGAATCGGCGGGGGAGAAATGATGGAGCGTTAGGAAACCGCCGCCGTCGGTGTTGATGGAGAACACGGTCCCCTTGCCACCCGCACCGCCGGAAAGGGTGGTGCCGAAAATCACTTCGTTGGAAATGACGAGTCCCCCGCAGGGTGTCGCGCCGTCCGCGTTGGCGGCGGTGACCGCGCCTAACGGCGCGAAGTGATGGAGCACGGTGTAGTTGCTGCCGTTTGTATTCATCGAAAAGATCACCCCCGTGCCGCCGGTGCCGCCCGCGGTGGTGGTGCCGTAGAGTTTTCCTGCCGCATGCGCGACTCCGCCGCGTGGCTGCGCACCGTCGGCATTGGTGCCGTAGTTAGAATCCAGGATGGAGAATTCTTTCAGAACGGTGAAGTTAGTGCCGTTGTCCGCAACCCAGAAGACCGTCCCATTGCCATTGGCGCCACCCACGGCTGCCGCGCCGAAAAGCGTGCCGCCGGATACCGCAAGCGGGCCGCTCGGACTCGCCCCACCGACGTTGGTGCCCGTGTGCGCGACGACTGCGTTGAAACTGCGGATGGCGGCGACCGTGCCATCCGACTCACGCTTGAAAACCGTGCCGGTGCCATAAAGTCCACCCGCTTGGGAAACTCCGAAAAAACCACCACCGGACACCAACAGCCCGCCTTGGGGATGCGCTGTATCGGTCGCGCCGATGAAACTTTCCAGGGTTTCAAATTCCGTGCCGTCCAGACTCACCCGGAAGGCAGCACCATCACCCTGCAAGCCGCCGTTGAGCGTGGTGCCCTGCAATTCCCCGCCGATCAGAACCAGTTCCGATGCCGGATTCGCACCATCGAGGGTGACTCCCAGGGTAGGCACGCCGAACCGGTGGATCGCAATCCCGTCCGGGCCATCGAAGGTGATGCCGTCCGGCGGTGGATTGACAATCCCGCTTTCAAGCTCCGCGACGGTCAGACTGATGCTGGAGGGACCGAAAACGAACCGGTCGATATAAAAACCATCCTCCCGCCCGCCGACCTCGAAGGTCTGGGTCAGACCGCCGTTAGGGACATTAAACAGCGTCGCGAATTTCATCCATTTCCAAACCTGGGTGCCCGCCGGACCACCGGTTGCTGTCACCACGTCGGAGGCGGCCGTGAAGCCACCCGCGGCGAGACCGTTGGCGAACACCCAGTTCGAGGCGGTCGTCGGCGACTTGGCTCCCAGCCCGTTGCCATGGAAAAAGCTGTCGTCATCGAAGCCACCCGGACCTACCCGGACCCGCGCATAAAGCTGATAGACATCCGCTGTTGGAAACTGCACGGAATAGGATGCCACGCGGGCGGCGCTGCCCGGGACGGAGGTGCTGGCGGAGGTGGGTGAAATGGTGATGTTGGTCGCGCCGTCGAGGAAGTTTACGGAGAACTCGGAACCGAGGGTGCCGGATTCCGCTTCGATCACCGGCAAGGTCGCCGCTCCTGCGGAAACGCGGATTCCACTGACAAACACGTTCGGCAGGCCGGCCGAGCCGCCGGTTGCTCCGGCACCGGTCAGGGTGAGCACTCCCGAGCCGTTCGTCTTCGCCTGCAGCGTGATCACACTATCGCCCAACGAAGCGGGAACGGGTGTCGTAGAGCCGTTGAAAGCCAGGGTGGCGCTGTTTCCCGAGACCGGATCCGTCCAAGACGCGGCGCGGTTCCCTGTGGAGTTGAGGTCGAACGCCCAGATCTCGACGGTGTAAAACGTGTTGGCCGCCAGACCGTTGATCGTGGCGTTGGCCGTCTGGCCGCCGATGTTGCTATTCTGCACGAACCAGAAATCCCGCCAGAGATTTGCGTCCGCGGTGAAGTTCGCCGCGTTGCGTTCGCGGTCCTGGCCGTCGCCGGAGGTGGTCAACGTTAGAGTGTGGGTGCCGTCAGTGCCGGTGAGCGTGTCCGCGTTATCGGCCGTCCCGGTCACCGCGGTCCAACCGGCGAGCGTCAGGGATGCGGTGGGGAAATCGTTGATGTCGAACTGCGCCACCGCCGCCATGCCCGTCGAGGTGCCGAGCAACGCGGCCAGTAGCGGATTGGCAAGCTTTCTCATGGCGCGAAGAGATTCAGATTCACCGAATTCACCATCGCCTGATAGCCCGTCGCGTTGATGTGCAGACCGTCGTTTTGATAGATGTAGGCGGGCAACAGGTTGGACGGGGCCGAGGGGTCGCGAACCACAGCGTCGAAGTCGATGTGGCCGTCGAAGACCGTGTTGTTCCGAATCCACGCGTTCACCGTCTGCCGGATTCCCTCAAGCGTGGTGGTGTAAGTGCCGGATGTCCCGAACGGCGTGATCGTCGCGGCGTAGGGTTTGATGTTGCGGGCGCGGGCCTGGTTCGCAAGGCTGGTGTAGGCGGCGATCAGGGCGTCCGCCCTCGCGGTGGCGGCGGCAGGGGTGGTGATGCCACTGTAGGCGATGTCGTTGATCCCCATGAAAACCACAAAATACCGCACGCCCGTTTGATTGAGAATGTCGCGACTGAACCGGGCCTGCCCGGAGGGAAACCCGGCACTTCCCTGGCCCAGAACTCCGTTGGCACCGATTCCCAGATTCGCGATTCCCACGTTGGCAGTGGGTGGATTGGCCACAAGGCGGGTCGCCAGTTGATCCGGCCAGCGGTCCTGGCCGTTGGTGGTCGATCCGCGCCCGTCGGTGATCGAGTCCCCGAGGACCGCGATGGTTCCACCGGTTTCATCGGCCAGCGCCTCGATGGCATGGATGACATACCAGTGATCGGTTTTTGCCGCACCTGGCAGGTTCGCCGCGGACACCACGTTTCCATCCTCGATGAAAGAAGTGGTCCGTGAGCCAGGATGACCGGTGATTGTGCTGGCCGAAATCTCACCGAAATGGAGGCTTACGGCGACCGTCGCGGTCACGGGAAGATCATAAGCCAGCGAATCTGACCAGATCGTCTGCCCGGGGGGGATTACCACGCCGGGCGCTCCCCGAAAAGTCAGCGCGCGGTCGGTCGCCGGGTCGATTTCACCGGTGCCCGCGCTGCCGGTGCCCGCAGCCAGCGCGAGGTGCGCGGACTGGATGGTCACGGGGCTGGTTCCATAGGCGTTGCACAAGCGGAACCGGAGATGCTTCGCCCCGATCGAAGTCCGCAAAAACTGGCGCAAGGTCTTATGAGCCAGTGGCTCGGGCGGCAGATTGTTCTGTTCGGTGAGATACGGCGCGGTGGCCCAGGTGGTGACCCAGTGCCCGGGTTCTGCGGACAATTTGCCCGAGCCGAGGAAAGTTACCGCAGCCATGCCGATCACGGCTAGCCAGTTGGAATGTGAAGGTGGATTGCCCATGGGTTTGAGTCGATTTCAGGTTGTCCGGACTGGAAGAACCAGCAGATCCGATTGCACCCCGCCTGATTCAAGTAGAAACATCGGGAGCTCGACCTGTCACCACAAGCAAAAATTAAACGGTTAATCCTCTCGCCCTGTAACTCATCTTGACTAGATTGGCGCGTGCGTGAAAGCAGCCCCCAGCACACGCACACTTTCAACTGAAGCCCGGTGCCTGAAAAATCTGCCACCACCTATCTCATGAAAACCCACCCGATCCGTCTGATATCCCTTCTGCTCGTGCTCGCCTGCTCCATCGTGAGCCAAGCCGCAGATGTCGCGAAAAAGCAAACCTTCGTGATTGTCCACGGGGCCACCGCCGGTGGCTGGGAGTGGAAAAAGACCGGCAACTTCCTGGCTGACGACGGCCATGAGGTTCATCGCGCGACTCTAACCGGACTCGGCGAGCGCACGCATCTCAACAGTCCCGACGTCGACCTCCAGACCCACATCAACGACGTCGTGAACCTGATCCTTTTCGAAGACCTGACCGACATCGTGCTAACCGGCCACAGCTATGGCGGCATGGTGATCACCGGCGTCATGGACCGCGTGCCCGATCGCATCAAGCACGTCGTGTTCCTCGACGCCGCCGTGCCGGAAGACGGCATGTCGATCTGGGATCTTTTCGGCAGCAACGGCCCGCAAGATCCCAACCGCTTCAAAGACGGTTTCATGCAGGTCCCCTGGGTCACGACCGACACCAAACCGCCGCACAATGTGAAGCAGTCGATCAAGTGCTTCAACCAACCCGTCACCTACAAAAACCCGGCAGCCAAGGCACTGAACGTCACTTACGTCGCCTTCGTCCCCAAAGACAAGTCGGCCGAGGAACGCGCCGCGACCGATAAAAGCTGGCAACGCGCCGTCGCCCGCGGCTGGACGATCCGCACCTTCCCCGGCGGCCATGTCGCCCAACAGGAGGACCCGCGCGGCGTCGCGACCCTCATTGCAGATTCGGTTAGTGACAGGAACAAGCCGGTCGCGGCGGCACCATCAGGTCCTCGCCCCGCGCCCTTCCAATCCCCAGAAGTTCATCCCGACCGCAAGGTGACTTTCCGCCTTCAAGCCAAGGACGCATCAAAAGTGGAACTGAGCGGCCAGTTTCTGAAAGGCAACCAACCCATGCAAAAAGACGGCACCGGCGTCTGGAGCATCACCGTCGGCCCGGTCGAACCGAACCTCTATCCGTACAACTTCGTCGTCGATGGCGTGGGTGTTTCCGACCCCTCAAATACAGACGTCTTCCCTAACGAACGCTTCAAGCCCAGCCTCGTGGACATCCCGGGAGACCAACCGTCTCTCCACACCGTCCAGAACGTCCCACGCGGGGAAATGACTTACTGCTCCTACGAATCCAAAACGCTGAACCGCACCAGGCCGTTGATTGTCTACACCCCGCCCGGATACCGAGCGGGCACCGACAAATATCCCGTGCTCTATCTGGTCAGCGGCACCACTGACACTGAGGAGACCTGGTTCAAGGCCGGCCGAGCCAATGTCATTCTCGACAATCTCATCGCACAGAAAAAGGCCGTCCCCATGATCATTGTCATGCCCTACGGCAACATGATGTCGGGCACGCCCATGCCATCCTCACCACAGGCGGCGGAAATGTACAGGATCTTCAATGACGAACTGCTAGGCAATGTCATTCCCTTTGTCGAATCGAACTACCGCGTCCTCGCCGACCGCGACAAGCGCGCCATCGCCGGTTTCTCGCGCGGCGGCGGGCAATCCCTGTTCACCGCCTTCAACAACCCCGACAAGTTCGCGTGGATCGGTTCTTACGCCGCCTATCTGACGCCGGAAGTCTGCGAAAAATATTTCCAAGAGCTCGTCTCCCAACCCGACGCCACCAATGCGAAGTTGAAATTGCTCTGGCTCGGTGTCGGCAAGGATGATTTCCTGTATCAGCAAGCCGTGACCTTCAATGATTATCTCAAGGGCAAGAACCTGGCACACAAGACGCTCGTCACCGAAGGTGGCCACACATGGATGAACGCCCGTCACTACCTGGCCGAGACACTTCAGCTTTTCTTCAAATGATCACCATGAAACCCGCATCGATTCTACTGCCGCTGGCGCTCCTCGCCACGCCCGTTTCACTCGCCCAAGGCCCAGACGACCAGTACGTTCCGGGACCGGATTCAAAGGAACAACCGGGCGTGCCCAAAGGAAAGATCACCAAACACGTGTGGGACAAGAGCAAGGTCTATCCGGACACGACCCGCGACTACTGGGTCTATGTCCCCGCGCAATATAAGAAAGGCACGCCCGCAGCGGTGTTCGTCTGTCAGGACGGGATTTCCTATCAGGCCCCAACCGTTTTCGACAACCTCATCCACAAGAAGGAGATGCCGGTGACCATCGGTATCTTCATCAATCCGGGAACCATCGTCGAAAAGCAGCGGCGCAATCGCGATGAGGAGAACCCCGGGAAACCGAAGTCCAACCGCAGCGTCGAGTATGACACCCTGGGCACGGACTATTCGAAATTCCTGCTCAAGGAAATCCTCCCGGAAGTCGCGAAGACCTACACTCTGACCACCAATCCCGACGGCCGCTGCATCGCGGGCAACAGCTCCGGCGCGATCTGTGCGTTCACGGTGTGCTGGGAGAACCCGGACGAATTCCGCAAGTGCTTCTCCACCATCGGCAGCTACACGAACATCCGGGGCGGCGACAAGTATCCCGACATGGTCCTGCGCGCGGCGAAGAAGCCGATCCGGATCTATCTGCAGGACGGGAAGAACGACCTGAACAACCGGTTCGGCAGTTGGACGGAAGCGAACAAGGCCATGGCGGCGGCCTTCGAGAAGAAAGGCTACGACTATCAGTTCGTCCTCGGCGAGGGCACCCACAGTGCACGCCACGGCACCGCACTCTTTCCCGATGCCATGCGCTGGATGTGGCGGGACTACCCGAAGGATTAAACCAACTGCTTCACCATCGCCTGGACCATCCGCGGCAGGTCGTAGGGAAAACGCGCGGTGATCAGATTGCCGTCCACCACACAGGGTTCGTCGGAAACGATGGCACCTGCGTTCTCCAGATCAACGTGGATGTTCCAAACCGCCGTCGCCTTTTTACCTTTGAGAATCCCGGCGCTCACCATTACCCACTGGCCGTGACAAATGGCACAGGTCGGTTTTCCCGCGGCATGCATCTCCCTAACAAAGGTTCGGGCATGTTCGTCCATGCGCAATGCATCGGGATTCCAGCAGCCGCCCGGCAGGATCACCGCGTCGTAGTCCCCCGCTTGGGCCTCGTCCAGGTAACGATCAATCTTGATCCACCCCGCGTTCTCCATCAGCCGGATCGCCAGCACATGCGTCGCCGCGATCGGCGGAAACCGCAACCCGAGCGTGGGATGGAATTCCCCGATCCGCGGAGACACCACATGGACCGTCGCGCCGTGCTCTATCAGCCATCGCTGCGCTCCAAGGATTTCCACCTCCTCGACCCCGTTGGTGCAGCAGATCGCAATGCGCTTGCCCTTCAACAGATGAGCGTTCGACGGCGGATCAAACAAAAAGGCGTTCAACTCGCGGTTGAGTTCGCCGTCGGCCGTGGTTAGCAATTCCGTCGAGATGGACGGCACGGGAGACGGCGTCATAAGCTGTTGCATGCGCGAAAACGCAGCGGCGGGTGTGGATGGATTCATGGTGGTTCTTAAGGAGTGGTCTTCATCGGCCCGATCAATTCGATGAACGTGCCATCGGGATCCTGAATCAAAATGAAGTGATTGCTTCCGCCGAGCGGCACCGGGGTTTCTCCCAGCAGCTTGATGTTGCGGGCCTTGATCCGTTCGAGGACGGGCGTGAGATCCTTCACCTGAAGCGTGATGTAGCGCATGCCGGTATGGCTGTGAATGAAGTCGTTCTTCAGTGGCTTCGCCTTATCGCCGAAGCTCATCAGCTTCCATTGGGTGGCGTTCTCGCCTTGGCCAAGCCGCAGCACCTTGACTTGGGCAGCGTTCCCATCCGCCAAGCCGGATTTCTTGGAAAATTCCCCGCCGATCTCGAACCCACCGGTTTGGACCATGCCGACGACGTTGGTGTAGAAATCAACCGACTTGTCGAGGTCGGTGACGACGACCCCGATGCTGATCGTGGTGCTGGAAAATTCCTCCGGCGCGGCCAAAGCCGGCATGACTAGAAGACCGGCGAGTGCGAGGATGGCGAATGCTTTTTTCATAAGGTAATGGTGGTTTGATGGATTGAATTCAGATAGCTCGAATCACTTGATAGGAATTTCGAACAACGCGCAGCTCAGCGCGGGGACCGGCAAAGGCTTGGTGGCGTCGATGTCGGGAGTTTTCTTGATATCCACCTCGCGTGGTTTCCCCGGAGCATTGTGGGATTCCGCACTCGGGCCTGAAATCACCCAACAAGCTCCCTTGCCAGGGTTCCCAACGTCCCCCAAATCCAGCTTCATCTCCACGCTTTCCTTGGTGGGATTGACGATGCTGACCGTGATTTTGGCGCCGTCCTCGCTGAGGGCGGCGGCCACGTCGTAGGGCGCGAAATCCTTGGTGATCACCAACGGCTTGGTGCCGTAGTGCGCCCGATAGAGTTGGAGCACCAGACCGGTCGTCTCCATCTCGGCGGCGATCTTCGTCGTCTTGATGGCACCGATCACGTTGACGGTTTGGGCATAGTGAGCCATCTGGATCAAATCGCTCTGCCGATAGAATTCATGCAGTCCGGCAGCCACCCCCAAGCCGTCTTGGAGTTCATAGATGCAGCCAAGTTCGCCGTACTTGTATTCGCGATGCCAGTAGTTCCATTCGTCCATCGTGATCGGCATGAGACGCCCCTTGAGATTAGGAATCTTCGCCTGCAGTTCGCGATGCCCTTCCGCCTTCTCGCGGATCGACTTCCGCAGCATCCCGATGTGTTCGACCGGATCGACACGGCCGTTCTTTTCCCAAGGCACACGTCCCGCATAGAAATGCTCGGACAGCATGGACATCTTCTCCGCGCACTCTTCCAGCATGATGTGCGAACAGGTCTTGCCGGATTTCGCCTGGTCGGGATCATGATCCTTGTTGATCGAGGTGAGATCCCCCACTGCCGTTAGTTTGAGAGTCGGATCCACCTTCCACATGGCATCGGCGAAAAGGTTGTGTTTCTGCACATAGTGCTGCATCTGCATGAAACCGAGCTGCCAGGTGCCGAACATCTCGTTCCCCACGCACCAGTATTTCACCTGATAGGGTTCGGGATTCCCGTTTTTCACCCGCCATCCACCGCCGATCGTCGATGCGGGGGAATTGCAATATTCCACCCACTGCGCGGCGGAGTAGTCGTCGCCAAAGCCGGTGTTCGCGGCGATCATCGGTTCGGTGCCGATCTCCCGGCAGAAGACGATGAACTCATCCGTCCCGAAGTCGTTGTGTTCGACACCGGTCCACGCCGGATTCTTGCGCGGTGGCCGCCGGTCGCGATCGCCGATGCCGTCGCGCCAGTTGTAACCGCTCACGAAATTTCCGCCGGGCCAGCGGTAAACCGTGCTGTTGAGCTGTTTTAACAGATTGATCGTGTCCCGCCTCATGCCTTTCACATGGTCGCCCGGCATGAGGGACGGCGGGCCGAGAAACGCGTCGCCCGATATGATGCGGACCTCCAGAATCGCACCCCGCGGCAGCGTCGCGGCAGGCGTGAATGAAAATGACTTCTTCGAATAATCGGCACCATCGAAACTGAGTCGCGTGCTGGCGCGGGCCGCAGCATCCTCACCCCAGACGAGCGAAACCTCGATCTCCGCAGGGCCCGCGGCCGGTTTAACCAGCAGCGAGCCATCATAACGCTGACCGGCGACCACGCCAAGGTCACGCTGCCGGATGCCGGTGCCGGCGGTTAGACGGGGAACGTGTTCACCCACGAACACATGCGCCGCATCGGTCACCATCGATACACCTTTCGCATCGCCGATGATCTGCCATGGGGACGCACCGACCACTGGAAACTCGGAATCCACGAGATCCTTGTAGGGGCTGTAGTCCGCTGTGATCGGAAAATAGAACTTTCGGTCTTCCAGCATCTCCGCCCAGATCCCGCCGTAAATGCAGCGGCCCATGTGCTCGATGAACTGACCGTAGATGAAAGGATTGATCGGCGCGCCGGTCTTGCGGGTGTCGATGGAAACCTCGATGGATTCCGCAGCGGATACAGCGGTTGGCGTGATGAGGAGACTCAGGATGATGCAGGACAATCTCGGAAGTTTCATGGGTTGGAAACAGAATGAACCAAGGGGGAATCAATGCCAGTCCGAACTGCCATGAATTCGGGAATTTTTCTGGCGGTTCCATTGGGCAACCCATAGTTTCTGGCGATGGATTCCCAGCAGTAACTTCTCACCAAAATGCAGTCAAAAACCCTCAATCGATTTCGATACCTCGCCATGATTCTCGGCATACTTTCCTCCGCCAGCGCGCAGGACATGCTCAAGGACGCCTACAAGGACGCGTTTCTGATGGGAACCGCCGTCAACGAGGCGATCGTTTCCGGCCGGGATGAGAAAAGCCAGGCAATCACCGCCAAACAATTCAATACAATCACAGCGGAGAACGTCATGAAGGCCGAAGTGCTCAACCCGCGACCGGGTGTTTACGATTTCGCGGCAGCGGACCGGTTTGTCGAGTTCGGCAAAAAGCATGACATGTTCATCATCGGCCACACCCTCGTCTGGCACAACCAGACACCGGAATGGTTTTTCAAGGACCCCACCGGTGTGCCTAACACGAAGGAGGCCCAGATCGAGCGGATGCGGAGTTATATCGAAGCCATCGCCGGACGCTACGCCGGAAAGGTGGACGCATGGGATGTGGTCAACGAAGTCATCGACAACGACGGCTCGTACCGCCCCACCACCTGGGTGAAGGGAGTTGGCGACGGCGATGAGATGGTGAAACACGCGTTCAAGTTCGCCAGCCAGTATGCGCCTGACACCGAGCTTTATTACAATGACTTCAATGCCTGGCGACCCGCCAAGCGCGACGGGATCGTCCGTATGGTGAAAATGCTCCAGAAAGAGGGAATCCGCATCGACGGTATTGGGATCCAAGGCCACTGGGGTTTGAATTTCCCGAAGAACGAATACATCGAGGCCGCGATCGACGCTTACGCCGCGCTGGGCGTGAAGGTCATGATCACCGAGCTGGATGTCGATGTCCTGCCATTGACCAAAGAAGGTCAGATCATCGGCCAGAGCATGAGCGAGCCGCAGTTCCAGTTGGAGGAGTTCGAGCGATTCCTCGACCCCTACAAAAACGGCCTGCCGGCTGAGGTGGAAAAGCAACTGGCCGAACGTTATTCCGAGCTGTTTGGCATTTTCCACAAGAAACGCGACAAAATCGACCGGGTCACGGTGTGGGGTGTCACTGACACCATGTCCTGGAAGAACGGATATCCCATCCCTAACCGCAGAAACTATCCACTCCTGTTCGACCGTAGCCACCAGCCTAAGCCTGCGTTCGAAGCGGTTCTCGGACTGCCGCGGAAACTGAAGGAATAGGGTGCTTGGGATGCCGGCCATACAACCGTACAGAGTTCAAACTTCAGTTTGGTCCTCCACAACGAGCACGCTAAAGCGCGAACTCCGGACGGTCTGGTGGAGATTGGCAGCAATCGTCATGGTATCTCCACCGCAAGATGCAGAAACAGGAAATTCGATAGACTTTTCGGCACCAATGACTGCATGATATAGTAACTTCCGTGATCGCCAACCATGGTCGGCGGCGTTCCAGCATCTGTCCATGTGTTCAAGCCGGTGGAGGTCTGGACCTTGGCGGTCACCCCGGTAAGATTTTTCGACATCCGGAAGGTGAAGACGACATGGTCAGCCAGAGTGAAATCCGCGCTCATCGCCCCGTTGGGGTCGCTGACACCGGGCAAGGTGCCGAAATAGTATTCCACCAGATTCGGCAGTCCGTCCCCATCAGGATCGGCGGTCGGGCCAATCACTGACGGATTCGCTTGGCCCGGGAATGCGGCGTTTGTCCATTGCGCGAATGTCTGCGCGGGTTTGGCACTGACCTCTGCCGTGGTACCCCCAAATGCCAGGGCGCTCTCCGTGGTCACGACGTAGTGGTAAGTGGTGCCATTCAAGACAGCGTTATCCGAGTATGAGTTTCCAGCAACGGTGGCGACGAGTGAGTGAGGTCCGCCGCTGGTGACGGACCGCTTCACCGAGTAGCCGCTGGCTCCTGGAACAGCGTCCCAAGCCAGGACAATGGTGGCATTGCCCGCTGTGGCTGATAGATTGGAAGCGGCGGCAAGCGGAGTTGCGAGGCGGGCGATGTCCGCGGGGGCCAGCGCTGCGGCATAGATGCGAAAATCGTCGATCCGCCCGTTGAAATAAGAGTCGCCATTCCACTGCGAACGGCCGATCCAGTTGTTAGCCGTGCTGCCGAGGCTCGACGGGTTGAGCGTGATGCCGGAGTTCGGTGTGCCGGAAGCGACGCCATTGACGTAAAGTGTGCCGGTGGTTCCTGCGAGGGTGACGGCGACATGCGTCCAGACACCAATCGGCAAAGGAGCGCTGCCGTTAACCACCAATTCGGCCTGCGCCGCCGTGCGGATCGCAAAACGGGCGTTCCCGGCTTCCCCGACCCGCGGGGTGAGAAACATATAGTTATTGGTTCCGGTTCCGAAATCGAACACCCGCGACCAGTTTCCAAGCGAATCGATTTTCACCCATGCCGAAATCGTGAAATTTGTGAGCCCGGCTACGACGCCCGCCGGAAGTGTGAGGTGGTCATCGATACCATCAAGCTCCGCGGCGTTGCCGAAATTCCCGGCAACCCAGAGCGGTCCATTGGCGAGAGTTCCATTCCAGGCGCCGACGCTGCTGTCCACCGCCGTGAGGCCGGCGGTTTCGTCTAGTTTCAGCCAGACGTGGGGTGATGGCGGAGGAAGATTGCCGAGCGGTGTCGCGGAGGCTTGCGTGGAAATCGATCCCTGCCCCACCCCGCCCGTGATCGCCACGACATAGTGATAGGTGGTGCCAACCAGCACATCCGCGTCGGTGAATGTGGCGCTGGATCCCGACAACGCCGCAATCACCTCATACGGCCCGCCACTCAGAGTGGACCGCCTGATCTCATAGCCCGCGGCACCGTTCATCGGCTGCCAGTTCAGAATCACCTCGCCCTCTCCCGCAGTCGCGGTTAGGCTTGCGGGAGCGGAGGGCACCGCCGCCAGAGTGGAGATTTCGGCAGCGCTCAACGGAACGTCATAGATCAGGAGCTCGTCCACCCTGCCATTGAGATATGCATCAACACTGGAAGCGGATCTTCCGATATAGTTGTTCGGGGTGATGCCGAGTCCCGAAGGATTGTTGGAGATCGTGCCGCTGGTCACTGGCAAGCCGTCGAGATACATCGTGGCCGTGTTGCCGGAAAGCGTGACAGCCACATGCGTCCAGGTGTTGATCGCGAACTGGTTCTCCGCCGGAGCTTCCAGATTCTGACCGTTGAGTCCGAAGCGGATGAGCCCGCCCGCCGTCCGTGGCACGAAATACATGCTGCTGCCCGTAGTGCCGTTGTTGAAATCAAAGACGCGGGCCCAGTTGTTGATCGCGCCGAGTCTGACCCAAAACGCGACCGTGCAGTCATCCAGACCACTGACGATTCCCGCTGGCAGCATGACGTGCTGGGTGCCGCCGTTCAGATTCAACGCCCCGCCGAGCTTTGCATTCGCGCCGCCCACCCAGGTCGGACTGTTAGCCAGGGTTCCGTTCCAGCCGCGGCCGGAGGAATCCACCGCCGTGGTCCCGCTGCCGTCATCGAAGCGAAGATGGGTGCGCAGGGACCCGGGCAACGCGGACTGTTCGGCGGACGCGGAACTTTCCGCCAGGCCGTTGCCCGCAGTGACGGTGTAGAAATAGGGAGTGCCATTGAGAATCGCCGCATCCGTGAACGAGCCGCTCACGGAGGTGCCGACGATGATGTACGGACCACCGCTCACGGTGGACCGCCGGATGGTGTAGCCCGTCGCTCCAGCGACGGCGGTCCATGCGAGGTCCACCCTGGAACTCGTCGCCATGGCGGTAAGATTTGCAGGAGCGGCAAGCGGCATGGCAAGCCGAGCCACGTCAGCGGCGGACAACGTCCCGTTGTAGATCTGGAACTCATCCATCTTGCCGTCAAATGCGGGATTTGCCAGATCTGCCGACTTGCCGATGAAATTGCTGGCAGTCACTCCCAGATCTGAGGGCTGATTGGTCATCGCCGGATTGACTGTCGTTTCAGCGCCGTTTACAAAAAGCTTCGCCGAGTGACCGGACAAGGTTATCGTCACATGCGTCCAGATACCCGGCTGAAAATGGGCGGCGGAGGGGGCTTCGAGTTTCTGTTCCGTGCCATTCACATCGATCGCGAACCGCATCATGCCGCCCACGGTCCGCGGCGTGAAATACATGCGGTTCTGGGTGCCACCGTTGCTGAATTCGAACGCCCGCGCCCCGTCGGAGATCGTACTCGGCTTGAGCCAGAATGCGACAGTTAGATCGGTGACGCCGCTCACGATGCCCGCTGGCAGAGTGACATGGCTGCCGCCACTGAAACCCAGTGCGCGGTTCACCCGGGCGTTGCTACCGCTTTCCCAGACGGGTCCGTCGACAAGCGTTCCGTTCCAGCCGTTGCCGGTGGAGTCAACTGCAGTCGTCCCGGAACCCTCGTCGAAGCGCAGATAAGCAGCCTTCACCGCCCCGGGACTCACCGTGGAAACGGGAATGGTGTATTCCAGTCCCGGACGGAAGGCGGCGGTTGCGCTCTCCCGGGAATGAAATCCGACAAAGTTGTTGCCCGTGTTAGGGTTGCTGATCCGCAGCGTCAGGATTCCATCGCTTTCGGTTTTCGCCGCAGCCGTCACATCGACCTGGATCTGCTGACCCACGACATAGCCCACGGCATTCGCGCCAAAAGTTCCGGACGCCGTCGGTCTGTTGTTCCAATTCATCGCCGTTTCGGACCAGGCATCGTCAGCCAGGCGCTCATAGGTCAGCGTCGCTCCGCCGTCGTCCACTTGGAAGGGGACCAGATTCAGCTTCACATTCTGCGCGTTGACCAGACCACTCACGTCGAATTTAAGATAGGTAATCCGGTTGAATCCCGAGTTCGCGCCACCATCGGTTTTGGTCACCAGTTGGGTCGCCGTGCCAAAATTGGTGGCAGCGGAACCTCCATCCCTCACATAGACATCCGCATCCGGTCCGATGGTTCCAGCTGCCGTTTCGCCGCCGACTCCGAGAAAATCCATGTTAGGCAGTCCGGTGGCGGATACCGCCTGCAACCTGACATTCGACAATCCAGCGCCGACACTCGCGTGAACCGTGACCAGTCCCCAGGAACCAAGAGAGCCGGTGGCCGGGAAGTTGATGTTGGAAACAATCTTCACACCATTGACAAACAGGTCCGCGGTCTTGTTCTCCAGCCCCGCATATCGGAAAGTGAAAGCACCGGTTTCCGCCGCAGGGAAATCCAGCCACCAATCAATGCCCGCCCCCGCGGCATCCGCTGTGTTAGAAAAACCGGTTCCTGTGAAACCTGCCTGGTCGTTGCTGATCGTGCCATCCACGCCACCGAAACCCGCCTCGTTTTCCTGAATCACCAGTCCGCCTGAATATTCCGTCGGCATCACGACGATGTTGTCGAAATACATCGTCCTCGCCCCCGTGGCAACAGCCCGGAACTCGATGGTGTTCTGGCCCGCGTTCAGATTGATCATCTGTTTGTGAATCCCCCAGTCGCTGTAGGTCGGGGTTGCGGTGAAAAGCACGCCGGATATCCGCGTGCCGTTGATGTAAAGGTCGATGCCGCCGCGGTCGCCCCCGGTGACCGAATAGCGGGTTTCCAATTGGTAAGCGCCGGAGTTCAGGACGCTGACCGTATCCCTAACGGCGGCGGCCCCACTAGTCCCGAACTGGAGGAAGCCCTGTCCCTGATAGTTGCGGATACTCCCGTTCTGTCCGCCGGCCGTGATACCCGAAATGCTTTTGTAATCGAAACACTCCGCCTCGTACTGGCGGGGCCCGGCAAACGCCGCGGGCCGTTCCGGTGCGGTGATGCCGGCGGGCGTGTAGGAGGTCAGGCGACCGGTGGCCGTGCCCGCGCAGTTCACCGTGATGTCCAGCGGACCGTTGTGCGCGACAGTCAATGTGAGAACTCCTCCGCTCCAGTCCTTCGTAACCATACTGGCCTGATGGCTGGCCCGGTCCGTCCAACTGTAAGTCGGCTCGAGGGTGCTGCCGTAAATCCTGATCGTGTCGGTTTTCAGGCCGGTATCGATCACGTTGTCATAGTTGCTCAGATAGAAAGTCAGCTTTTCGGGGAATTCCTTCACGACTCCCGCGGTGTATTGCGAGAACGTCAGTTCCATACGGTCCGCGGTGTTGTATTTGAATGGAATGGATCCGCTGGCGATCTGGCCGGTCTTGTAGGGATTGTAAACCACCCAGCCGTTCTCGTGGCGTCCGGCATAGAGGTCACCGGTGTATTCCTGTGGGAACAGGCTGTCGAATTCGGCCACCTTGGAGGCAACCGTTGGCCAGCGCGTTGAGAACGCGGAACGGTTGACTTTCACCGGGAACGAATTCGCATCGGCGTCATCCAGCGCGAAAACGGTCGGGACGGTCGGATAGCGTCCGGTCTTCTTGAAGAATGTCTTGTTATTGAGGAGATTGCCGTCGCCATCCATCCGATAGAGTCCTTCGAACATGGTATCGGGCGAACTGTAAATTGTATCATTCCCACCGGTATTGACATTGTTGATGACAACCACTTTCGTGCGATCGATCACCTCTCTGCGACTCGGGATGCGGACCGTGCCATCGAGCACTTTGCGGAAAAGATCGATGCTGACGTTGTCGAATTGCGGGAAGGTTCCCCAGCGCCGCATGGTGTAGCCGTCGGTCGTCCCGGTGGCACCGAGTTCCCGGAAGCACTGCGTCCAGATCAACTCGGGCCCGTCCACCACGGTCTGTCCGGTCAGCATCATGTGCTCGAGTTGTGGCGCGCCGGCCGTGGCCATCGTGAAGCCGGCATGGACCCCGGTGGTGTCCGTCCAACCGGTATCGTCGTAGCGGATGCCATACTGGCCCGCGTAGCCGGAGAGATAGGCACCGAGGCAGAGGCTTTCCATGTCCGACTGATAGGACTGCTGGGTGTATTTCTCGCAAAGGATATAGTTCTCCGTGTAGTCCCGACAGGCCGCCGCGAACGCTGGGATGCGCTTCAACATGCCGATCGGGTTGATATTGGGAGACCACTGGTTCCCGCACCAACTGACGACCAGATAACCGCCGTTCTGATGACTCAATTTCAGCAGATTCGCGAAATGGGCGATCCGATCCGTCCATTTTGCGGACAGCGGATCCGTCGGACTGTCATATCCCCAGAACTGCTCGCAGTAGTTGAAACCGATGAAGTTCGGATAGTCCCGATAGAACTCCTGGTAAACCGACATGTCGAAATCCGAAAACTGGCTGAATCCCCCGCTGGACGGTTGGACCATCGCCCACATCCGGTTCTCAGCACACGCCCGCAGCCAGGATCTGGCGACCTCGTAGCCATACTCGGCCACCTGGAATTGGCTTGTGGTTTCATTGTGACTGATCGACAGCGAAATGTTCATCACGACGAATGGCCGGATATCCGGCGGGATCAGCGCGATGATCTTCTGTGGGTCGGCATAGTTCCACGTGTCGATGTGAACCAACCACATGGGCTTGTCCGGCGAGATCGGGCGCCTCAATGGCACACCGGATTGGGCATGTACGTTTGAGCTAATCATGATGGAGATCATGACCAGCAGTTGCAGAAGTGCTTTTTGAATGGGTTTCATCAGCTTCTACGGAATCATTCAGGCCCGCGCCTTTCCGGTTTCATCGGCCCAGTTCCGCGGCGGTCCACGGCGTGGTGCGGTCTTTATACTTGTCGCGGATTTCCTTCACTTGTGCCGGAGTTATTGGCGCGGCGTCATTCGACCAACTCTGGCGGACGTAGGTGAGCACGTCGGAGATCTTCTGGTCATCGAGGTCCACGTGGGGTGGCATAACAGCATTGTAGTCGTGGCCGGATACCTTGACGGGGCCTTGCAGGCCGCCAATCACAACCCGGATCGGCACGGACGGATCGCCTGTTAGCCAGTCGGAACCGTCAAGCGGCGGGAAGGCCGCTTCCAATCCAGCGCCAGTCGGCTGATGGCAGGCAACGCAGGTCAGGCCGTAGATTTCCGCTCCGCGTTTGTGGACTTCGGCGTCGGGCTTGAATTTCTTCTCCACCACGGCAGTCGCGGAACCGCCGCCCGCCTTGGTGGCAAGCTCGGCCAGCAGGCCCTTGGCTCCGCTGGCTCCGGGAATTTCGGATAGAGATATGTCGTCGTAGATCACCTTCCCCGTCGCACCACCGAACGCGCCGATCTGGCAATGGATCAGCAGGCGGTTGCGGTCACCGGTTTCAACCTCGGTGGAGACCTGGGTCCAGTCGGAATCGCCGCTCACGTTTTTGGTGCGGTCTCCTCCATCCAGGAAAAGCATGGCACCAAGTCCGTCACCGACCGGCTTGAGATTGACGGTCTTGATCCAAGCGGACAGCCGATAGCGCGTGCCGCGTTTGACCCGGGCATTGATGACGGCACCGCCATCGACGACCTTGTCGGAGGAGAGTGCAAGTCCAGGCGTGCCATTACGGCCCTCCGGAGTGCTGCTCACTTCAAAAGGTGTGCCATCGCCGTAGACGCGCACTTCGGTCCAACCCACGGGCTTGTTATCAACGACCTCATTGAATCCCGGGTTCGGAAGCAGGTTCGGCATTTCCGGCTGCTTGACCGCCTCACCGGAATAACCCGCTGCTTTGGCGGCGGCGGTCACGCTGGCGGCATTGCGGGTGGCGGCAATCTGCCAGGCATCCTTGAGCGTCAGCTCTCCGGTGATCCGGGATTCCTCCTTGGTGATCAGATTGAAGAGCGCCGTACCCAACTCCGCGTCCTCAGGGAGGCCTGCTAGAGAAACAAGCACTTCCGCCAGTTCGCGGTCGTCGGCGACTTTCACGGAGCCGTCCGCCAGGAACGCTTCCTTGAGCTGTTGCGGAGTGGCGAACTTGATGCCGGCGCGTCGCACGGCGCGGGCCTTCGAACTCAGGGCGGTGGTGACCGTGGATGGCTCGATCACGCCGAGGCCGGCGAGGGCATAGACTGCGTGGGTCGAAGCGCGATTTCCAGCGGCGGCGAGCGAGGCGAGCTTCCCTGCCAGATCCTTCCTGCCACTTTCCACGATCAGCCGCTGGGCGTGCAGACGGAATAACAGATTCGGATGATCGAGCGCCGCGATGAGGGTGGCGGAGTCGGCTGGATCGATGACGGGAACGGCATCGTCCGGGGAGCCTTTCGGATAGATCCGGTAAACGCGGCCGTGCTGTTTGTCGCGCAGCGGGGTTTCGTAGGCGTTGCCCTTTCCGTTCGTGGCATCGAGACCGGATGATCGGGCGTTAGGCGTCGGGTTGTGCTGGATGATCAGGTTATACCAATCGCAGATCCACACCGCTCCATCGGGGCCGGTTTCCGCACAGACCGGGCCGGACCAGGCGTCGGCGCTGTTATACAGATTGTTGAAGCGCTGGACCGCCTTGTAACCGGAACTCACTCGGCTGATGTCGAAGGTGCCGACGAGCTTGCCGGTGGGCTCGGTAACAAAGGCGGTTTTTTCCCGCCACTCCTCGGGAAAACGTTCGGCGGTGTAGAAGGCATGGCCCGCCCCGGCGGTGTATTTTTCAAACTGGTCCACCTGGCGGATGTCGGTGGAACTGGGGTTGAAAATCGGATTGTCATCGGCCCGCGGCGTGCGCGGCGCGCGGCGGCCGATCGAGGCATAGGCGGTCTGCGGATGGGTCAGATAGAACGACGGATTGCCGTTCGCGGTGGAGCCCATGATGTCGAAGTCGGAGGTGGTCCCGAGACCCCACGTATTGTTGGTTGTCGGCTGCAGGTATTCGACTTTCGAGGCGTCCGGCTTGAAGCGGAAGACGCCTTGGGTGAACGAAAGTGCCTCACCGCCGACGTTGCCCTTGAAACCGGAGTAGCCTACGGTGGCGTAAATCCAGCCGTCGTGGCCGTAGCGCAGGTTCGAAACGCCGGCATGCGTGTCACCCATGCTGAAACCGCTGAAAAGGACCCTTCTAACGTCCGCCGTGTCGTCGCCGTCGGTGTCCTGGAGGAACAGCATGTCAGTGCCATTGGTGCAGATCACGCCGCCGTTTGAGAAGACCAGCGAGGTAGGGATGGAAAGTTTGTCGGCAAAAGTGGTGAACTTGTCGGCACGGCCGTCCTTGTCGGTGTCCTCGCAGATGATGATCTTGTCGTTGCCGAGATTTCCGGCGTGCAGGTTGTTAGGATAGTCGGTGCTCTGGATGACGAAGGCGCGGCCCTTGTGATCCCAGTTCACGAAGATCGGGTTCACGATGTCCGGCTCGGAGGCGAACAAGGACAGCTCGAAGCCGGCCGGCATCTGCGCGAGCTTCATGGAGTCTTCCGGTGAAAGCGGCTTCTGCGCCTTGGTGATGAGTTCGCGTTTCACGTAGCCGGGTAGCTCGACATCCTGTTGTTCCAGCTTGGGAAGATTCAGGGCAGTGAGCTTTGCCTGCTTCTCCGGGCCGACGCTCCACAGGATCGCGCGCTTGATCAAATCCTGGAAACCTGTTTGATCCCAAACCCGGTGATCGTGGCCGGCGGCGGTGTAAAACACACGGCCCTTCCCCTGCTCGCGGACCCAGGTCCACGGCTCCTCCTCACGCTTTTCCAGGATCACCCGGTCGTCGCCGTGCTGGTCGTGCACGTACGTTTCATCCCATGCTTCGAAGCCATTGTATTCGCGCATGACCGGGTGCTCCGGATTGACGCAGGTGGCCTTGAAGACGCCCGCGGTATGGTTCTTGAACCGACCGCCGACGAGCTTGATGAACTCGGGCGAGCGGCCATAACAGGCGGACGCGCAATGGATCGGCAGGAACGCGCCGCCGCCCTCGACGTAGCCGGTTAGAGCCTTGAGCTGATCGGCAGGCATCGGGCCGTTCTGCTCCCAGTTGCCATACATCAGGAGCGCGTCGTATTTCGCGAGCGTCTCCGGATTGAAGGCATCCGCCGGATCCTGCGTGTAAGTGAAGTCGATGCCTTCGGTGCCGAGGTGACGTTTGATCGCACGGTAACGGGTGACCGGGTCATGCCCCGGGCCGTTGGCCGTTGGCGCGCCGAAGAACAGGACTTCAAGCCGCCGCGCCTCGGGTGTCGGAGTGATCAGCGGCTTGGCCATGACCACCCCGAGGGCGGCCAGCGGCAGGAACAGGGAGATGCGGAGGAAGTGCATGGGTGGTGCGGATGTTAGCGGTGGTGTTTCACTGGCCGGCCTTGCGCACGGCGAAGAAGGCGGGCTTGGGTTTGAGCTCGCGGTCGAAAAGTAGCGGATGATTGGTGCGACCGCGGACCGGAAAACCATTCAGCCAGGTCTGGCCGTCGTCGAGACCCCAGAAGGTCACGCGTTCGATCGCCTTGTCGTGCTTCAGATAGATCTTGAAGATGTCCGCATAGCGCTTCGCGAGCTTCTCCTGCATGTCTTCCGGGAAACCGGCGGTGTAGGGATTGGTGGACGAATCGCCTTGTTCGCGCCGGCTGATGTCCGCATTGCCTGCCGGGCCACGGCTGGGGAGAACATCCACGTCGAGCTCGGTGATCATGACCTTGAGATCCAAGTCTGAAAAATCCTTGATGGTCTTTTCAATTTCGTCCAGCGGAGGGTGGTTCAACTGGAAGTGCGACTGGGTGCCGATTCCATCGATGGGAACCCCGCGCTCTAACATACCCTTCACCAGTTTCACGCAATTCTCCCGCTTGCGAGGGTTCTCCAAGCTGTAGTCGTTGTAATAGAGTTCCGCATTCGGATCGGCCTCCTTGGCATAGCGGAAGGCGTAGTCGAGGAAATCATCTCCAATAATCTTCCGCCAGGGCGAATTGCGGAGGATGTCATCACCACCATCGGATAGAGCTTCGTTGACGACGTCCCAACCCTTGACCTTGCCTTTGTAGCGGCCGGCCACCGTTTGGATATGGTCGCGCATGCGCTTGAGGAGTTCTTCCTTGGTCGCGGGTTTACCACCCTCGCCCTCGAACACCCAGCGAGGCGTCTGGCTGTGCCACACGAGCGTATGGCCGATCACTTCCATCTTGTGTTTATCGGCGAATTTGATGTAGGCGTCCGCCGAATCGAACTGATAGCGTTCCGGTTCCGGATGGAGGGACTGCCACTTCATGTCGTTCTCCGCCGTGAGGCTGGAAAACTGTTTGCCGGAAAGATCCCCGGCCTTTGCGTTCTGGCCGTTGACCATTCGGGTGTTCATGGCGACTCCGAGCGTGAAATTCTTCTGATAGACATCGCGCAAGGTGGGAGTTTCCGATTCCTCCGCGTGGAGACCGGTGAATGAAGCGGCGGCGGCTACCAGAAGCAGCTTGTGGGAAATGGTGGTCATGATTTTGATGGATTGAATGTGAATTGGTTCAGCGGAAAATCTTCTGCACGAAAAAGTTGAGGCTGTGCGCCCAGTGGGTCGGATCGTGGCCGCGGTCATCGACGTGCCAGATGTGAGGAACGTTCTTCTCCTTGAGATAGGTTTGCATGCCCTTGCTGATACGGAACAGACCGTCCTTGTTTCCACAAGTGAGCAGGAAAAGTTTCAGTTGTTTCCCGGTGGCGTCCGGGTCCGGCACGAGTTCGACCGGCGGCTTGGTGTTCGGTGCCGAGGAAAACGCACCGAGCCAGGCGAATTTGTCCAGATTGGTGAGGCCAAAATTCAATGTCTGCCCGCCGCCCATCGACAATCCGGCCAGAGCGCGGCCCTCGCGGTCGGTCCGGGTGCTGAAGCGGCCGTCGATGGTGGGAATCACGTCGTCCAACAGATCACGTTCGAACACCGCAAACGCGGGCGCGGCTCCCATGCCGGCATTCGCGCGGTCGTCCTTCTGGGCACGGCCGTTAGGCATCACGACGATCATCGGCTCCGCATTCTTCGCGGCGATTAGATTGTCGAGGAGCGAGTCCACCGAAGCGAAGCGCTGCCACTCCGTTTCATCGCCACCGATGCCGTGAAGAATATAGAGCACGGGGTATTTTTTGTCTGCGGAGTAGCCCGGCGGGGTGTAAACCTGCATCTTGCGCTTGGTGCCGACGGTCTTGGAATCGTACTCCACCATCTCCAGTTTGCCGTGTGGAATGCCTTCCTGTTTCGCATTGAAGCCGGCGGGAGGGGCATCGTAGGCGGGCTTGTCGTCCGGTCCCATCTCGGCCGCTTGGCCGGGGCGAGGCGGGATCGCCGGTTCGGCGGGGGCCGCCTCGGCACTTGCGCGGGTGGCCTTGAACTCGGACTTGCCGCGATCTCCCACTTCGCGGGTGAACGCGATGCCATCCTCGGCGACTTTTCCCGTGTAGTTGATGCGGATTTCATTCCCTTGAAAATTCATGACCTGAACGAAACTGAGAGAGTCTCCTTCCACCTTGCCATCCTGAATCTCCGTCTCGCGGTTGTTTCCGCCGAACTGGGAAACCGTTTTACCCGTTAGCTTGCCGGCTTCCGTTTTGAACTCGAATCGGATCTTCTGCGGACCTCGCGGGCTTTCGAATTCGGCTTGCCACGGCCCGTTGATTTCAGCCGCGCTGGCGATGGAGGCGAAGAGCCCGAGGACTCCGTGAAGCAGGCTTCTGGTGGTTGTGTTCATGGTCGGTTTGGTTTTTTGTTCATTCCGGGATAAGACTCCCGTGGCTGATAGTTTTCGTCATTTGCCATCCCAGCGGAACTTCCCGCCCTTCTCAAGCTTCACTTCGCGAGTCGCATCCCCATAGCGCAACGTGGCGGTGCCTCCGTTCAACGAAATCAGATTGGCTTCCACCAATTTGCCGTCCTTCCAGATGACATCGGCTTCGAAGCCTCCCCTCGCCCGCAGGCCTTTCACGTTTCCAGTCGGCCAAGCCGCCGGGAGCGCGGGCAGAAATTCAATTTCGGGACCCGCCGCCTGCGAGGTGGCGGTGGCAACGGTGCCGAGGCGGCTCTGCATGAGCATTTCCGCAATGCTGGCGGCACCGCCGAAGTTTCCGTCGATCTGGAACGGCGGGTGCGCATCGAACATGTTCGGATAGGTGAGTCCCGGGCTGAGCAGGTGCTTCAGAATCTGATAGGCGTGGTCGCCGTCGCCAAGATGCGTCCAAAGTGCGATGCGCCAGGCGGTCGCCCAGCCGGTGGCCTTGTCACCGCGGAGTTCGAGGGATTTCTTGGTCGCTGCCGCCAGTTCGGGGGTGTCGCGCCGATGGATGTCCCGGCCCGGATAGAGTCCGTAGTGGTGGGAAACGTGGCGATGTTGTTTGTCGCGGGCCTGCATGTCCCAGTCTTCAAGCCATTCCTGTAAAAGGCCCGTGCCGCCGATCTGGTTGGGCGCGAGTCGCGAGCGGTAATCGGTGAGTTCCTTCCGGAGCGGCGGGTCCACGCCAAGCAGGGCGGCAGCCTTGATGGTGTTCGCGAAGAGATCGCGCAGGATCTGCTGGTCCATCGCCGGGCCGGTGCAGACGGCCGATCCGTGAGGGTGTTCGATTTCCGGAGAAATGGAGGGATTGGTCACCAGCCATTTTCCGTCCGGGCTTTCCTGCAGGGTATCGAGGAAGAACTCCGACGCGCCCTTGAGGATCGGATAGATCCGTTTCAGTACCGCGGGATCGCCGCTGAATTCGTAGCGGTCCCACAGATGCAGACAGAGCCACGCGCCGCCGGTTGGCCACATCCCCCAGTTAGGGCCGTCGATGGGCGCGGTGGCCCGCCAGATGTCAGTGTTGTGATGAGCCATCCAGCCGCGAGCGCCATACATGCTTTTCGCCGTGCGGCCACCGGTGACGGTGAGGTCCTCCACAATCTTGATCAACGGCTCGACGCACTCCGCGAGATTGCCGGACTCGGCCGGCCAGTAGTTCATCTCGGTGTTGATGTTGATGGTGTATTTGCTCTGCCACGGCGGATTGGTTCCTTCATTCCAGATTCCCTGGAGGTTTGCCGGCTGAGTTCCCGGCCGCGAGCTACCGATCAACAGATAGCGACCGAACTGATAGTAGAGCGCCGCCAGGTGCGGGTCGTTGCCCTCGGCGAATTTGCGGATTCGCTCGTCCGTCGGCAGTTTCATCGCATCGCTTTTCCCGAGATCCAGGCTGACGCGCCGGAACAGCGGCTGATAGTCCGCCAGGTGTGCTGATCGAAGGACCTCGAACGATTTCCCGGCCGCGGCTTTGATCCTCTCCTTCGCGATGGCTTCCTGATCGCCGCTGACGTCATCATAATTCTTGTAGCTTGTCGCCGCAGTGATGAGCAGGGTCGCGCTATCAGCCTTCTCGACTGAAACCCGCTCGGCATCCGAGGTGATCTTGCCGCCCGAGGTCACGACCTTGACACGGGATTGGTACTGGATCTTTCCCTTGATGCCGCCCGCATCGCCGCCGACCCCGGTCATGACCAGCGTGTCGCCGCCGTCGGTTTCAACCTTCGCCTTCATCGGGGTCTTCATGCCTGCGGAAAACGTCAGGCTTCCCGGCTTGTCGGCGGTCAGGCGCATGACGATCACGTTGTCGGGATAGCTGGAAAACAGCTCCCTCGTGAAACGCACCCCGTCGCTCACATAGCTGACCGTGGCAATCGCGCTGTCGAGATCCAACTCGCGGCGATATTCCCCCGCATTGGCGGATCCTGAGAACGTTAGATTGAGATCACCGACCGTCTGATAGGGCATCTGTCCGAGCGGTTTCGCCATGACTTTCGCGCTGATCAGATTCGCGGCATCGCGATACTTGCCTTCGTTGACGAGCTTGCGGACTTCGGGCAAGGCGCCCTTGGCATCGGGGTTCACTGGATCGTAGGGGCCACCGGCCCAAAGCGTATCTTCATTGAGCTGGATCCGTTCGTTCTCCGGACGGCCGAAAATCATCGCGCCCAGCCGGCCGTTTCCGATCGGGATCGCTTCCTGCCACTTCTCCGCCGGCTTGTTCCACCAAAGCAGGAGTGAGTTATCCGAGGCTGGAATCGCTTCCTGGGCGATGGACGGAACGATGCCGAAGGCGGCAATCAAGGCTAGGCGGGTACGGACTGGGAAGATCATTGGAATGTCAGGTAGATTGGTTTCACTCGAACTTCCAGCCGTCGAGGTTGAAAAGCGAGCCGTCACCGCCGGTGAACACCAGGCAAAGATCTTTCTTGCCGGATGCGCCGGAAACCTCGCAGGAAAACGGCTTCCATTTCTGGGCACCCCCGGTCGCGCCAATCTCGCAAGTGCCGAGAAGTTTACCCTCGGGGCCATCGAGGCGCACTTCGATCTTGCCGCCTGCCTTCTCGCTCGCGGCAAGGGCGCTGAATTTCCTCGCCCCGCGGGTGCCGAAATCCACGCCTACCAGTTTGACCCAATCGCCCTTCTCCAGCTCGGTCAGGCACATGCCACCGTCATCGCAAGGGATGGTCTCGACGCCTTTCTGGGATTGGAAAGTTTCACCTTCCACCCTGTTGAAGGGATCGAGACTGCCCTGCTGCTTCACGCCGTTGGTGGTGAACTCGACCTTCTTGATGTCGCCATTCGGTGCGTATTCCATTTCCTCAAGAGCGAGATTGCGGCGGAAGCCGGTCGGGATTCCAGCCTCCTTGGCAACGATGCGGTTGTGATAGACGTGATACCACTTGCCCTTCAACTCGAACTGGCCGGCGTGATGATTGTTGTTATTGATCGGAGGTTGGTCGGACACGATCCCGCGATAGGTGAAGCCGCTGGTCGGCTTGTCACTGGTCATGTAGTCGAACCGCATCTGCGCCTTGGGCGTCGTGGAGTAGGAGAAATAGTAAACGCCCTTGTATTTATTCACCCACGCGGCCTCGAAGAAGTTAGGCGCGTTCATTTTGATCACCTCACCATCGAGAGTGATCATGTCTTTCTTGAGCTTCACCACGCGGACATTGTCATCGCCGTTGCCGCCGAAATAAAGATAGGCCTGCCCGTCATCATCGATGAAGGCGCCCGGATCGAACAGCCACATGTTCTTCGCTGGTTGGACTCCCGGCGTGCTGTGCTCGATCAACGGCTTACCCAACGGATCCTTGAACGGTCCGGTCGGGCTGTCGGCCACCACCACTCCGATGTTCCCGCCGCCATTTCCGAAATAGAGGAAGAACTTGCCGTCGCGCTCGATCGCCCCGGGTGCCCAGGTTTTCTTGGCCCATTTTGTGTCTTCGGTGGCACGGAAAACCGAGCCGTGGTCCGTCCAGTTCTTCATGTCGCTGGTCGAGACGCAGATCACATTTGGAATATTATAACTTCCTTCCACCGGACTCTCGTCGTCATTGGAACAGTAAACGTAAACGCGGTCCTTGTGGACGAGCGGAGTGGGATCGGCAAGATAGCGGTGGGAAGCGATCGGATAGTCCGCCAGCAGCGGCAGCGTGGAGGCCGCCAGCAGGAGCAGCGGAAGAGGGAGCATGTATTGTTTCATGGTGAGTGGGAGTAAAGTAGAAGTCATCGTTGGATGTGCACGCGGTAGAATCGTCTCGGAACATTTGATTCGTCTGGAATCATGAAGTCCAGCTCGCCGCCGGTCCCCGGTTGGGCCGCGCCGTGGTTCAGCCATGGTCCGGTGGCGATGTCGTCGCAGTATTGCAACCGGTAAAGGTGGCCGATAACCGACGCCTGCACCGTGAGATGAACATTGCCGCCGATCATCTCCATCTGTGGCGCGTGCATTTCCTCTTCCGTGAACGGCGGGGATACAATCGTTAGAACCAGCGTGGCACCACCGTTACCGGCGAAGTTTGCGGCGCTGAGACCGACGTTGAAATTTCCGGTGACGGCCGGGGTGCCGGTGATGAGGCCGTTGGTCTCGTTCACGTCGAGCCCTTCGGGAAGACCAGTGGCGGCGTATCCAGTCGGGCTGTTGCTGGCGATGATCTGATAGTTGAAGAGGCTGCCAATGCCGCCGTTCGCCACAGTCGAACTGGTGATGACCGGCGGACCTGCAGCGAGTGCGGCCACGTCCGAGGCACTGAGCGCGGAGGCAAGAATGCGAAAATCGTCCAACTGCCCGTCAAGGTAGGAATCCCCGGCCCACTGCGAGCGGCCTAGATAGTTCTGCGTGGTGCGACCGAGATCGGCGGGTGCTAGATTGATCGTATTGCTACCCACGGCGGCTCCATTCACGTAGAGCGTCGCGAGGGTGCCGGAGCGGGTGACGGCGACGTGAGTCCAGGTTCCGATCGGAAGCGGTGCGGTGCCGTTGATGATCTGCTCGGGTTGCGATGGAGTTCGGATGGCGAAGCGGACGTTGCCGTTGGTACCAACGCGCGGGGTGAGGAACATGTAGTTGTCCGTGCCGGTGCCGAAGTCGAAGACGCGCGACCAGTTTCCGAGCGCATCGAGTTTCACCCAAGCCGCGATGGTGAAATTTCCGAGCCCGCTGGCAACACCGGCCGGAAGCGTCACATGGTCGTCGGTTCCGTCTAACTGCACGGCGCCATCGTCGTGCCCGGCTAGCCAGGTCGGGCCGTTGACGAGGGTGCCGATCCAGTTGTTGCCGGTGCTGTCCGCCGCGGTGACGCCGCTGCCTTCATCGAACTTGAGCCACGCATCGGAGGGCATGGCGGTGGCGGAAGCCTGCGCGGAATCGGGTCCGGTTCCGCCGTAGCCGGTCGCGGATACAACGTAGTGATAGGTCTGGCCGGCCGGAACCGTGGTGTCGGCGAAGGTGGTCCCGATCTGGCCGCTGGCGAGGATGGTGAAGCCAGTCCCGGAGATCGCGGATCGCTTGATGGTGTAGCTGGTCGCGGCGGGCGTGGAGTTCCAGGCAAGGTTGATGGCCGCGTTTCCGCCAGTGGCGGCGAGACCGGTGGGTGCGACCGGCGGATCTCCGAACGACCAGTTAGGAGCGGTCACATTGTCGAAGCCCGCCGTGCACAACGTCGAATTGTTATGGCTGGTCAGCGCGAGGCCGATGAAGACATTGGTGGACATGGCGAGGGTTGTCGTCCCCCGTTGCGTCCAGGTCTTTCCGTTCGTGGAATAGTAGCCGGTGAAGGTATTGCCACTTCGCACCAGCCTGACCCAGCAGGGAGCGGTCAAGCCTGCCGTGACGGCGTTGGAGGTATTGCCTCCCGCGGACGTTCGAGTCTGCCAGCCGACGCCGTTTCCGGGACTCACGAACATGAAGGTGTTTCTGGAGTTAGGAACCAGGCTTTCCCGGATCATGACGCCGGCTTTCGCCCATGGATCGGTGTTTTCCAAGTTGGTCACGCGGGCGGTGATGGTGCAGTCGCCGCTGGTGGCCAGATAGGTGAATCGGAACGCATCCGTCGTCCCCCAGATGTCGCCTCCCGATGCGTCCTGCGCAAACACTCCGTTTTGGAATTCAACGCTGCCCGAGACTCCCACATTACCGATGTCCTGCGACAACCACGGATAAGGCAGAAGCAAGCCCGCCTCTGCGCTGTTGAGGCTTTCCATTCCGCCGATCACGGCGCTCACCACATAGTAGTAACCCGTGGTCGCGGCGACCGTGTCCGTGAAGTTCGTGGCAACCAGGCCGGTGGCGATGGTGACGTACGGCCCGCCGCTGGTGGTCGAACGCCTGACGTTGTAGCTGGTCGCTCCGGCGACGGCGTTCCATGTCAGGCCGACATGAGTCGGGGAAGTCGGTGTGGCGGTTAGACCTCCCGGGAACTGCGGAGCCGACGGCGCGAGAATGCCCCACTTCTGGCTGGCTGCTGCCGTGTATTCCTGTTGTTCCATGGCGGCCGCCGCCGGAGCCAGGCTCAAGCCGCTGCCGACGCAAAGAAACCGCAGGTAACCGCCGCCCGCCGGCAGGATGACAAAGCACCGATCATTGCTGTTGTTCCAGTTGGAAACCAAGCCGAGCGAACCGCCCGCGGCATTCCAACTCGATCCGTTGCCCACGGAGGTGATCTTGTATTGGCCGCCTCCCATGTGCTGGAGATTCCATTGCTGGAACGTCGAGCCCGTGTAAGCGGAAGCCGTGACGGTGTTGGTGGCGGCGACACCCTCCATGGACAGGGTGCTGGCGGCATTCAGCAATTTGTAGTTTCCATTGGCGATGATGCCCGTGGAAGCCGGCGAAAGTTCGAACCAGTTCAGGTCAAAGCCGCCCTTGGGGATTTCCAATCGAATTTTCTGCCGACCGTACTCCAGATAGACCTGCAGGGTTGCGGTCGCCCAGTTAGTATTCGCACCGGTGCTCGCCAGCGTCCGGGGACCGGTCGTGTCCTCGACATTGCTGATCACCTCGATGGCGCAACCGCTGTTCGGCGTAGCGTAGCGGAGCGCGAGTTGGTAATAGCCAGGCTCCTTGACCAGAATGGTGTATTCCAGCCACTCGCCATCCGTCGTCCAACCGACTTTGTGGCCTCCCCCGGTGTCGTTGCAGGTGGTGATGTCCACCACTTCGCCGAGGCGATATTGGCCGCCAGTGTTGCCGGCGTCGCTATCGTGACAGGCGACGCCTTCCCCGCCGCTGTCAAAGTCCTCGGCCTGGATGCGCACGGTGCCGGTGAGGAAGTTGTTCACCCAGTTCGCGACCGTGGCGCGTGGCTGGCCGCCGTTGCCGAAAGGCGCGCGCGCCACCGGCCAAGTGCCGAAATCGGGCGTCCAGGACAATCCGGCAGCGTCCACCGGGTCTTTGAAAAGTCCCGGAATGGTCACATCCGCGGAAACGCCGGAAGGGGGGATATACTGGAAGGTGAGCCAGGAGACCCCGAGGCGCTCCAGATCGGTGGTCAATTCGACTTCGAGGGCGGTGCCGCCGGTCGTTCCCCAGTCGTGCCAGCCAAACTCGGTCATGAAACAGGGATAGCCCGCAGCGATCAGGCCCGCGACGGCCGTGGCCGTGCCTTCCCAGCCGGCATAGCCGTGGAAGCCCACGGCCTCATTGGTCCAGACGGCGTTCTGGTTGCCGAAGACGCGTCGATTGAACTCCAGGATGTCTGTTAGCGCTGCGTTGGTCCCGCCGTTGCCGCCGAGCACGGCGTAGCTCATCAGCAGGACCGGCGTGTGAGGAGCGTGCGTCCGGATTGCGTTGTAGGCGGCGACCTCCATGTCGAGCGCTCCCGCCGGCGTGGTGCCGGTCAGGTAGGACGGTCCCCAAGCCATCGGTTCGTTGTGAATCTCGAAAACAACGTGCGTCTCGTCCTTGTAGCGGAGGGCGTAAAAGTTCCAGAAATCGACGGCCCACTGGAAATTGTGGTTTCCGTTATTGGCCCCGTTGCCGATGGTCATGACGAGGTAGAGCCCGAGATCGCGCGTCATGGTCACCATTTTGTCCACCTCCGCGACCGCATAACCCGGGGTGTTGTTAGTGGTGGCGGGGTAGGTGGGATTGAAGACCTCGGCGTAAAGGTGGACCGCGTTGAAACCAAGGTCTTTCATTTTCGCAACCTCACTCTGCGGGGCGGCGGTCGTCCACTCGGTGGATTCGTAAGGGCCGCGGAGGAGTTGCCCGTTGTCCGCCACGAAGGTGCTGCGGGCGGCGTTGAGCTTGGGACGACCGCGCTGGGTTTTGACCAGGTCGGTGTTGTCGTCAAGCGTCGTGAAATTGAAGGAATCCACCTCGACGTATCCCGCGCTTGAGGCGGTCGAGGGATTATAACAGAACATCGCGAACTGTTCGCCTTGGAAGGTCGAGCCGTAGCCGAACATCAGCGGGAAATTCCCGCCCAGGGTGGTCCAGGTCATGCCGTCGGCACTGTAGGAGCAGATTCCGAGATTGCGGACAAAGTCGAGATCGGTGCGGAGGTAGAGGGTGTTGCCGGTGACGGGCACGCCGGTCGCCGCGGTGTAGCTGCCGATCTTGTCCTTGATGACGTGCATCGAAAGCGTCCTGGCACCTCCCGCAGCGGTGTTGACGGCGATGTGGCCGTTGATTTTTCCCAGCGTCCCGAAGCCGGCAATGTCGCCGGACTGAAGGTTGGTTAGATCAAGTTTCACCACGCCCTGGCTGCGCGGTCCCTGCGCTTTTTGCGTGAGGGTGTTGCGTGCGGTCCAAAAGCCGGATGCGAGGGTCGGCCGCAGGCGCAGATAGCCGGGCCGCTGAGTCAGCGACCAGCGCGTGTTGTCCGGATTGTGGTTCCACGCCCATTGCAGGCCCAGCGTGGCGGCGCTGAAATCATCGGAAGTGGCGGGCTGTTTGAGAGGCATGCCTTGGACCGGCTTTGTTCCGGTGGCGGCAATCACGTCTCGGTTGGCCGGGGTGCCGAAGATCGGCCAATTGTTCTCCCAGAACACCGGACCGATCCTCGGCATGCGGCCGACTGCCCCGCTGTCCTGATGGACAAAGCCGAACCAGTTGCCGTTGCTATCAATATCGACAATCGCCCCCTGATGCCCGCCGGTGGTGGCGGTTAGTGCGACACGGGTTTCCCACACCGGGTTGTTGAGACTGGTCGTGCGCGAGCAGCGCAGTTCGAAAGGCCAGACGCTTGGCTTGGCGTTGAACACGTAATAATAGCTCCCCCGTTTCACCATGTGGGAACCCTCCCCGCCGGAATCCAGGAAATTGTTCTGCTCGGAAACGATCTGCGAGAAGGCCGCATTCAACGTCATCAGGTTTTGGGGACCATGACCGCAAACGATGTAGCCGGTGCCGTTCGTATCGATGAAAAGCCCGGGATCGTAGATGTTCCGGTCCAACTGATGGAAACTCCACGGTCCGGCGGGATTGGTGGCATGATAGATGCGACCGTTAGTGAAGGTCGGCTGCACCGCGACGTAGAAAGTGCCGTTGTGGTGCCGGATGGAAGGCGCCCAGTAACCTTGCTCGTAAGCCGTGCCGCCGACCATGTTGAAACTGTTGCCACCATCGACGGTGGAAGCGATTTGCGCGACGAGCTCCCAGTTCACCATGTCCTGCGACTTCAGCAGGTTGATCCCCGGGCTGTTCACGAAGGTCGTGGACACCATGTAGAAATCCGCGCCCACCCGGATGATGTCGGGATCGGGATAGTCGGCGTAAAGGACCGGATTGGTGAACGTTCCGTTGCCATTGTCCGACTGCCAGGCGGACGCGATCATCGTGCAGCAAGCGGCTGCAAGACTGAGGGCGATAAGGCGAAGTAGTGTCTTCATCGGTGGTCTACTGGAAAAGGACAGCGCCTCCGTTCGGGGCAAGGCTGAGGGAAACCTTGCCATCGGCTCCAACGGTTAGTTTTCGCGTGGCGGTGGAACCGTCCGGCTTGTCATGGATGACGGTGAACTCCTGATCCTTGAGCAAGGGATTCGAAACCGACCATTCCTTTTCCGTTTTCTCTCCGTTCGTCACGGCAAGATGCCATTTTTTCCCGCTGCGGCGCGCCACGGCAAAGAGCTTGCCGGGGTAGCCGTCGATGAAACGCGTTTCCTCCCACACGGCGGGCACGCGCTTCAGGAAATCGATGACGTAGTCCGGCTGTTCCTGAAGGTTCTCAGGTGTCAGTCCGAAATGCTGGAGCGGTGACTGGAAGGTGACGGTCGTCGCGAGTTGGAAAGCGTCGGAGGTCACCCGCAGGTTACCACGGTTCGGATCACGCGAGAACCTCTTGTTGAGGACCAACGGGCCGTAGTCCATTGCAGCCACCGGGTTGCGGACGAAGGGAAAGACGGTGCTGTTGAACGCTTCCTTTTCCGCGAAATTCTTCGAGAAAACGAGGTTCTCGGACGCAGTCACGGCTTCGCTGGTCAGATGATTCGGATACATCCGCTCCCAGCCGCGCGGGAGAGTCGCGCCGTGGAAATTGAGCATCAAACCGTAGCGGTTGGCGTCGGTGAGGATGTCCTCGTAGAGTTTCATGGTGACCTGTTTGTCGCCGCCGAAGAAATCCACCTTGATGCCCTTCACGCCGATGGACTCCATCCACGCCATTTCCCTGTGCCTTGCAGGCGCGGTGTCCATGCCATGCAACGGCGTCTGCGGGGCGTCATTCCACGATCCGTTGGAATTGTACCAAAGCAGGACGCCAACCTTGAGCGCGGCGGCTTCCATCACTAGCTCCGCCATCTTCGCGCGGCCGATGTTCTTGTCCCACAGCGCGTCTATCAGGATGTATTCGTAGCCGAGATCGGCGGCCAGCTTGATGAATTTCTGTTGGTCCGCGAGGTTCATGCTGGGGTCCTGCCACAGCAGCCAGCTCCACGTCGCCCGTCCCGGCACGTACTCCCGCGACGGCGGATAGAGAGGCGCCACGACATCCGTCGCCACGGTCGTCTCGACGATGGGTGCGAGCGTTTCGCCGACTGTTATTGTTTTCCACGAGCTAAGCAGCGGCAGGGCTCCGGTCACCGTGGGTTCGCCAATGCCGCCGTTCTCCGCCGTCTCGGGGAAGGCTATCGGATAGATCCCGTCCGGCGAGGGATCGCCAAGGCGGGTCCCCGCATAGCCCGACGAGACACCGGTTTCCGAAAGCAGCATCCAGCCGTCGCCGCCGATGCGGAACAGCGCGGGAAAGGTGAATCCGAGTCCGGTGGACGACTTCGTTCCGACCGGTTGATCCAGATTATAGGGCTCTTCGTAACTGGGCTTCGAGCCGGCGAAGCCATCCCCCGCCCTGGCCTGGGGCGTAACGAAAGCCGTGGCGTTGTTCGGCAGGTTGAAAGCGGTGGTTTCCCGCAGGACTGTCACCCGGTGCTTCCCTTCCGCGGGGATTCGATAGGCCACCGCGACATCATGAATGCCCGCGCGGATGATGATTTCCAGCGCGCCCTTCGCGCCATTGGTGAAGCGGGCGGTCAGCTCGTTGGCGCGATGACGCACATCGCGGACCTTGCCGTTAGGGAGTGTGTAGCTTTCGTCGATCGCCCGCGTGTTGGAGCCGGCTTCTGCCAATCCCGTGGCGAGGTTGCCAATACTCGTCTCCAACCCCAGCGGCGATGGCTCGAGGAAAACCTTGCCCTTGTAGGTCACCCCGAGGAAAGGCACGCCGTCCTTGAGTTCGAGGCTTGCGACGAGATGGCTGTCGGGACCGTGGATTTGTCCGGCGGAAAGTGCCATGCAGCAACAGGCAAAAGCCACGGAGACAGCAGATGGGATTCTGGGAAGAAAAAACATGGGAACGGATGCCTGATAGAAATGATTCACGGCTTGAAAAGCAGCGGAGCGAACTCATTCAAGGAGCGCCGCCACGTGTGCCACTCGTGAGCGGTGCCCGGAGATTCGTAAAATGTCGTCTTGATGCCCGCCGCATCCAGCGCGTCGCGATAGCCCTTCACGCTGGTGTAGAACCGTTCGCCCTCGGCGGTGCCGATGCTGAGGAAAAGCAGGCGGAGCCTTTCGTTGAACGCCTTCGCATCCGCCATGACGCCACCGTGGGCGGTCTTGGGATCAAATGTCCCACCGCCGAATCCGCCGCCCGCTCCACTGAAGCCGCCGAGGTAGGCGAAGTGGTCGAGATTCTTGAGGCCGATGAGGAAGCTTTGCATGCCGCCCATCGACAGTCCTGCCATCGCGCGGTTGGAACGATCGGCTTTGGTGCGGTAGGTTTTATCGATCATCGGGATGAGATCCTTGATGAAAACATCCTCCAGCGCAGCGAACCTCTTGCTCAGATCCGGCGGGGCACCACCGCCGGGAGGACGCATCTCGGCTTCCGGCTCGCCCGCTTTTTTCGCATAACCTTTTTCCATCACAATGATCATGGGTTCGGCTTTTTTCGCCTCGATCAGGTTGTCCATGATGTGGCTCATGTGGCCTTGGTTGACCCAACCGCGTTCGTCCTCGCCGCCGCCGTGTTGCAGGTAGAGCACCGGGAAGCGAGCCTGCGGGTCGGCATCATAACCGGGAGGCGTGTAAACGAACACCCGCCGCCAGGCGTCGGTGGTCTTCGAGTGATACCAGCGCTCGCGGACCTCACCGTGAGGCACATCCTTCACTTGATAGAAGTCCTCGCCCTGGGTCGGGATTTCAATCCCGCTGGCCATGCGGCCCATGCCGTAGAACGTCTCGCTGGCCGGATCGCAAACAGCCACGCCGTCGATGAAGATGGAATAATAGTGGAACCCGGGCACCAGCGGCTCGGTGGTCGCCGTCCAGATACCCTCGGCGTCCTTCACCATGGGATACTTTTTCATCAGGTCCAGTTCTACCTTCTGAGCCTCGGGAGCCTTGATTCTAACAGTTGCCCGGAGGTCCGGGAGCACGCGCGGATAATCCTGACCCATGATGTTCGTCGTGGCGGGCGCCGATCCGTCGGCCGGGGGTGCCTGGGCATGAACCCACTGGGTTGATGAAATGAGACCGGAGGCAATAATGGCGAGTCTGGTAATCATCTGTTGGGTTTTTGGGAGTGAATCTATTCGAGGATGCGGTCACCGCCCGATGGTGGGACTCAACCGGAAGTAGTCGAAATCCGCGGAGCCGCCGGCGGATTTGGTGGCGAAATTGAAGAGGCCGAAGCGGTAGCCCATGAAATGCGGCAAGGTGTAGGACATCTTCAGCGGCTTGCCGATGGTGATCCAAGATTTGCCGTCGAGGCTGTATTGAAACTCCGCCTTGTCCGTTTTGTTCCTGAAATCACAATTGATTCTGAGATGAGCCGCTTTTCCCGTGAACGGCACGCTTTCCACCTCCTCAGCCTGATTGTTTCCGACACTGACCATGACGACAGACTTCTTGCCGTCGGCCGCCTTGATGCCCACGAATCCATAGTTTTTCTGCAAGGCAATCATCCCGGCGCAGTCGCCGTCCTTCATCAGCGAGCTGTCGAGAATGGTGGAAGCCGAGCTTTCCGGGCCGAAAGTGCGCTGGGTGAGAGTATTCCGCGCGGACAAGACATCAGCAATGACGGCTCCGGTGGTCAATCGCAGGGCACCGGGGCGCTTGGTTAGAGACCAGAGGGAATTGTCGGGATTGTGGTTCCATTGCCACTCCAAAGGGAGTTTGGCGGTGTTGAATTCGTCCGATGTGACGATGCCCGCCAGGCCGTCCTTGTCGACGGGGATGTCGAGTGTTTCGGGCACTTTCCCGTCCACTCCCAACACCGGCCAGCCGTCCTCCCATTTCACCGGCACCAGATAGGGAATGCGGCCGACCGCGCCGTGATCCTGAAACAGATAGGCGAACCACTTGCCGTCGGGAGTGTCGATCAGCCCGCCCTGGGCCACCCCCTTGTCCTGCAAGGCGATCCTGCCTTCCCACGGACCCGTGATTTTGTCAGCACGATGCACGAGCGCGGTGCGCATGCCGCCGCGGGGCCAGGTGATGTTGAAGAGATAATATTTACCGTTCACCTTGATGAGCTGGGAACCCTCCGCATTCAACCCGCGGTTAGGTCCGGCAACTCCGGTGGCGTCGCGGATGACAATTTCATCGAAGCCACCAGCTTTGACGCCCGAGGCATCCGAATTGAGTTCGGTGAGTTTGAGGTCGCCGCCGCCGTGGAGCATATAAACTTTTCCGTCATCATCGAAGAACAACGAGTGGTCGTGCAAGGAGGGTTTGAAGGAGGTTTCTTTCCACGGACCCTTTTCGATGTCCTTGGTGGTGAAAACGTGTGTCTTTCCGGTGCTGGCGGAAAACGTGCTGGCATAATAGGTACCCTTGTGGAAACGCAGGCTGCTCGCCCATGAGCCTTTGCCATACGCGTTCTTGCCGTCCATGAGACTCAGCGAGTCGTTATCTTCGAGAACATCGTATACGTAGCCCGCGAGCTTCCAATCCACGAGGTCTTTCGATTTCATGATCGGCAGACCCGGGCTCATGTGCATCGTGGTACTGCTCATGTAGTAGGTGTCATTCACCCGGATGATCGCAATGTCCGGGACATCCGCATGGATGATCGGATTGCGCGCCGGCTCGGCCTGGAGGGAGATTACAGCACAAACCGATGCGATGAGAGTGACGGGAATTTTCATGGAGTTGATAGCGGTTGGTCAGTTCGGAACGGAACTGCGGGCAGACCTTCCTCATTGAATAGCGTAGCCTTGGGATTTGACTGCCAAGCGTAACGCGCGGCGGTCGGCTTCGGCACTGCGGGCGATGAAAGCACGACGGTGTCGCCCTTGATCTTCGCCTCGGCCCAGTGCCATTTCTTGTCATCACCGGTGATGGCGAATTCCTCGGGTTTATCGCCCTTCACCACGAGGTTCTGGTCAAAACGGACTTTAAGCGCACCGGGGATTTGTTCGGCAGCCACAAACGTCGGACCGGATGAGATGATCTTTTTCCCGTAATGCTTCGCCAGCGCTAACAGCGCGAGCCGTTCGCCGACTTCTTTCTTGTCCTGGGGATGGATGTCATTGGCATCACCAAGATCAATCGCCATGGCGAGTCCGGAGTTTTTCACGGTCCGGGCGGTGAAATCCTGTGCTTCGCGCAACTCCGCCCATGCATCGTCGCCGGGCTTGTCGCGGTGTTGCATGAACGAGGCGAGACTGACGATGTAGAACGGGAAATCGCCCTGACCGAATGCTTTCCGCCAATCGCCGATCATTGTCGGAAGCAAGCGGCGATACTGCGCGGCACGATCCGCATTGGACTCGCCCTGATACCAGAGCGCACCCGCAATGGCGAGCGGAGCCACCGGCGCGATCATGCCATCATACAACACACCGGGCATCGTCGGCCAGTTCTCGAATCCAATCGGCAGCGGATGCGGCGGGCGCCCATCCACGCTGACTTTCCCCTTCCATCCGTCTGCTAGAGAAATGTCCGACTTGTCGCCCAATTCCAAGCGGAGTTCCTCCGGCTTCGAGCGGAATCCGCCGTCCGGCTTGGTCTTGAAAACGCGCACCGTCAGCATGTTGGCACCCGGTTGCAGGATACCGGCCGCGACCGGATATTTCCGGGGATTCTCCACCCACGAACTTGCACCGATCCATCGACCGTTCAGATAGACCGTGTCCATGCGCTCGATCACTCCAAGGTGAATCGTCGCCAGACCCGGTGGCAGCGGATCAGGCAGCATGACCGGTCTGCGAAAATAGCAGACGGAATGCGGGTCAGCGACGCCCAGCTCGCGGAATCCATCCGCTAGAACCACCGGCTTCCAGTCATGGTCGTCGTGATCCGCCGCGCTCCAGTTTTCCCGCTGACCCACATCGAATTCGTCATACCAATGTGCGATGAAATTTCCATACTCCGTGCCACCCTTGGCGCGGAGGCGTGCAACCTCGTCCAGCGAGGAATCAAAATCCTTCAAGCCGCGCAGCGCCTCCGGACTGGTCCACGATTCCGCAGGGGTGCCGCCCAGACAATTCTTGATCAAACCGACAGGCACGCCAGTTTCACTCCGCAACTTGAGTGCAAAGTAATATCCAACCGCCGAGAACCCGCCGTCCTCGGTGATCGTGCCGGGCGAGCAAACCTTCCAACGCCCGTCCACCACGGCCGCAGGCGAATACGCAGGCTGTGACTTCACCGTGAACAGCCGGATCTCAGGATGATCCGCCGCCGCAACGGCAGCGTCCCCGCCGCGTGCCTTGCTCAGCGGCCACTCCATGTTAGACTGTCCACCGCAAAGCCAGACGTCTCCGACGAGCACGTTGTTGAACGCCACCGTCTGCGGTCCGGAAATTTTCAAAGCATGCGGCCCGACCGATGCGGGAGGCTCAATCCGCGCCTGCCAGCGGCCGTCCGCGCCCGCGACTCCGGACGCCGTCCGACCGTCGATTTCCACGCTCACCGTCTGCCCCGGAGTGGTCCAGCCCCAGATGGTGTTGGTCTTGCCGCGTTGAAGCACCATGGTGTCGCCGAACATGGGACTCACGAAAGGCCGTGGAGCATTGGCAGCTTCAGACACCATAACGAGGGATGCAACCCATGCGGAAAGAACAAAAATTCTTACAAAACCAATGGATTTATTGCATGTCATGGTCTGCATATCTGGTTGAACGTAAGGACAAGTTGCCGATGACAGGAAAATCCCCCGAAGAGAATGTCCCTGGGTTTTGATTTGGGTTTTGAAACAATGGGTAGAAAACGCCGTCGGAATTACAACCTCGGCTCTAAAAGCTAAATTGTGCCACCATCGCACCGCAATGGGTGGATACACCCATGACCACTGCCACTGCCGCGAGCAGGACACTTCCCCCACTCCGCTGGAACCATCCTGAGCGGTCTCCCATACTTCAGCACCTGCGGAAAAATGCGGGCCCGGAAACCCAAATCCGGACCCGCATTGTTAACCCATTCCAAAAACTCGTTTCGTTTCCCCGATCAGGGTTCGGATTTCCCTCCAAGCTGGCCGAAAAGCTTGCCACTATTCTCATTGGACTTCGGCACTTCGACCTCGATCCGGTCGGACCCGGCACCCGGCGTCACCGTGACAACCACTCCATTCTCATCCGCAGCGGAGCCGTCTGTATCAATCGGAACGATGTTCCAGTTGGCAAGGTCGGTGGACCAGCGGAAGCTCAGCGTCGTGTCAGCCAGCGATTGATCGGAGCGATCAAAGGTGAAGACAAGCTTGGTCAGATCATTGGCGACAGTCACCAAGCCATCATCGAATGCGAGCGGATTTCCACCGAGCTGATACTCCAGCACGTTTGCGAATGAATCGTTGTCCGGGTTGTTGTTCGTGCTGGCATTTGCGTTCAGAACCAGACCGTTCGCAATTGCCCAGGCGTAATAGCTGGAGCCGGATACAAGCAGGTTGTTGTAGGTCGCGAGTTCGGTAGTATCGGCAAATCCATCGGCATCGGCATCAAGCGAAGTGGACGAGACATTGTCAGGATCGCTCTCGTTGGCGAACTCCACCTCATTGGATTCCCCATCCAGATCGGAATCCACGTCCGGGGTTGCGGTTGCGGTGGTAAGGTTGCCAAAGCGGGCGATCTCCCAGGCATCCGGGAAGCCATCCGGTTCCGAATCGGTGCGGTCGATGCTGTCAGGACCGATCAGCTGGAACAATTCGCGCTCGGTCTCGGTGAGGGCACCCGCCCAGATCCGCACCTCGTCATAGTCTGCCTGGGCCGCATTGTCGTTATACATCGACCGGCCGAGGTAGCAGACGGCATCGGCGAGGTCGTCGAGATTCGAATTGGCAACGTTGAAAGTGCCCTGGGCACTGTAAAGCGGGTGTCCGGCCGACTGGCTGCTGGCGGCGGGAGAAGCATACCAGGTTACCTGTGCCCCGTTGAGTATGGCACCGCCGGTGAATGCGGCCGGGACAATCGTCATCACAAAATGGTGGGGTTCCCCAAGCTGATATGGCGCGTTCGAGTTTACCACCGCAGCCCTACCCTGCCATTCAACCTGATCCTGGTTGACGTTGGTTCCTTGGGACCATGTCATTCTCAGACTCTGGTCGGGACCCGGCGATCCATTGTCGGTCCCGAAATCAAAGATCCGGCTCCAGTTCTGAACGCCCTGCGGCGTCGCCCACAACTCGATCGTCACGGGAATAGGTCCGTTCGCATGAAGTGCGCTCAGGAGATTGTTTCCCAGCAGGATATAGTCGCTTTCAGCCTTACCCCCACCAGCCAGCGAGACGCTGGTGGCATTCTGGGTGGCCACACCGCCTGACGCGGGATTCCCGTTGGGGTCAATGATCAGGGCATTGGCACCACTCACCGAGTCATCCAGGTCGCCGTTGAAGCTCCAGCGATGTTTGAGGATGGCATTGGCGGGCGACCATGCGCCGTCATTCGGATCCGTTCCGGCATTGTGCTCCTCAAGGTTGGTAAATGTATCGGAGTCGCCCTGAACGCCGGAATCATCCACGCCCACGTTCAAGCCATAGGCCATTTCGTAACCGTCATTCATGCCGTCATTATCGACATCCAGCCAACTGCTCGCGTTGTTCGGCAGGGTTCCGGCCGCAAGCTCGTCCGCGTTGGAGACGTAGTCATCGTCGAAGTCACCATCCGCGGTCTGGCCTAGATCGGACGGCTCGATGATTCCATTGTTGTTCCCGAAATATAGATCTTCGTCCTCGTCAGACAATCCATCGCCGTCAATGTCTCCCGGCACCGACTCGATCAGCATTGGATTCGAACCGGCGTTGTACTCGGCCAGGGTGTTGAAACCGTCTTCGTCGTAATCGTCATCATCGTCGTAGAGCTCGACGGGATTGTAGTAGATCAGCTCCCAGACGTCGGGGATGCTGTCCCCGTCCGCGCTCCCGGCGGTGATGGTATTGAACGTGAAGTCATCGATCGTGAATGTCAGCGTGGTGCTTGCAGGGGAACCGAAATCTAGCCCGTTCATCCGGATGCGGAGCTGATCGAGGGTTGGAGTGAAGGCCCCTGTTGGATAGCCGAAAGGAACGGTGGTCACGGGTGCTTGAATCGTGAACGAAACCGTCTGTGGAACATCCTTCACGAAAGCTGTAACAGAAGTGGCGTAAAGATTCGCGCTGGTAGCTGATTCGTCTTTCAACCAGATCTCAATACCGTTCGCCGGTTTGTAGTCGGAGTTGATGGTCAGTTTGAACGAGACCTGATAGTCTGTGAGGGCGGTGCTGATGTTAGGTCCTCCGGGACCAGGTTGAACAACCGGCACCCAGTCAAATCCCGAGGCGAAGAAGCCGCCGCCGCCCGTGGTCGTGGTGTATTGCACGGCATTCCCACCAGCACCATCATCCACCAGGCTGGTGGTGCCGTTTGAGGCCACTACAAAGCCGGTGGTTGTATACGTATTGAAATCGTCGGAAGCGACGACTTCGGTGAACTGGGCATTGACCACACCAGTGGCGATGCTGCCGAGGGACGCAGCCAATAACCAATTGCGTGAGGCTGTTATGTTGAATAGATGTTGCTTCATGATAAGGTTTTTGTTTTTGACAGTAAGAATCGCAACCGTTTATCCGCCAGCGTTGACCAGCGCCTGGACTCTGATGAAAGAGCGGACGGTGGATCACGCTGGACAAGGGAACGGCGGCGCGGGCTGGTGGGAAAATCCAGGATGGGTTTATTAATCTTCTGGTGATCCTATGCGACGAGAGATCGCGGAAGTTCACCGGTCACTCAACTATTTACGTATATCATCCCGCGCGACATAGAACAATAGGTGGAAACACCCAGCGCCGATCCTCGACCCGAATTGCGACGGATGACAGGTAGTTATCGATCCGTTCCAGCCTTCTATCTAACACCAATATCATCCGTGGTTTGGGTTCCGGGCGGGAAAGATCCAATTCTTGCCCGCGATTCCGAAAACCCGACCTCACCTACAAATACGACTTATGATCGAAGGCGAACTTCAACAGGCTGTGCGAGCCGAAAATATCGAGCTTTTTGCAGATGTTGTGGCGGTGATTGTCCACGGTCTTCGTGCTGATTTTGAGCAGCTCGGCGATTTCCTTGCTGGTGTGGTCCTCGGCGATGAGTTTGAGAACACGTTTCTCGGAGATGGTGAGCGTATCGAGGCTGGGCTTGCTGAGCAGCAGCGACTTCACGCGGTCCTCGCGGCGGGTGCCGATGGAGGCGAGCGCAGGGCTGAAAAAGGTTTCGCCGCCCGCCACTCCCAACAAGGCGGAAACGACCTCGCCGCCGGCGTTCTCCTTGAGCACATAGCCCTTCACGCCGATGTCGAGGGCGGCGTTGAACAAATCCTCGTCGCTATACATCGTTAGAAAAACAATTTGTGCGGCACTCTGCAGTTTCCTGAGTTCTCGGGCCATTTGCAGTCCGTTGAGATGCGGCATGTCCACATCCAGGACGATGATGTCGGGCTGCAGCTCGGCGGCCATCCGCAAGCCCGCTGCTCCGTCGGCCGCCTCGCCGACAATTTCAAACCGCTTGTTTTCCCCAATGATCTCGCGCAGTCCGCGGCGGAAGACGGGATGATCGTCCACGATCAACAGTTTCATTCGGGTTTTCATTTCGGAGGTGGTGGAAGGGGTATTTGAATCTGCAAATTAACTCCCTGGTCGGGCACCGAGTCAACTCTAGCAGTACCACCCATGATTTCAGCGCGTTCGCGGATCCCACTGAGGCCGAAACCGGCATCGGTCGTGGCACCGCTCGCGGCGAGCCCGCGGCCGTTGTCACGGATCGAGATGGAGAGATTGCCGAGCGCGTTCTTGATGACGACAGTGGCCTCGGTGGCTCCGGAGTGTTTGACGATGTTGTTGATGCCCTCCTGGACGATGCGGTAAACATGGATCTCGGAATCATTGTCGAAGATCCCGTCGATCTCGTCCACGTGGCATGCGAAGCTGACGGGATGGCTTTCCGACATCTTGCGGGTGATGGCGCGGATGGACTGGGTGAGGCCGAGGCGGTCGAGCTGATAGGGCCGGAGGTCGTGGGTGATTTCCCGCACTTCATTGATGGCTTCCACCGTCGTCTCGGAAATGTCCTCCAACCGCTGGCGCACCCCCGGTTGGTCGCCCACCGACTGGAGTGCAAGATGGGCCTGGCTGCGGATGACCAGCAGGTTCTGGCCGAGGCTGTCATGCAGGCTGGCGGCGATGCGCCGGCGCTCGCTTTCCTGGCTTTCCAATATCCCCCTAGCGAACGCCAGCCGCGAAGCCTGCTGACGCATGAAACGCCGTTTCAGATATTCGATGCGGATGAGCGAAGCGGCCAGCACCGCGAGAAGCAGACTGATGGCGGTGGCGGTCCTTTGCCATGTCCACCACGGCGGGCCGTGCAACAGGGTGGCGTCGTTTGGAGAGCGCAACAAAATGCTCGCCAGCGCCACCGAGGAGGAAGTGTTTTCGAGAATGCAAACGCCGGTGACGGCCAGCATGCTGCCGGTCGCCCACGGCTGGATCCTGCCCTCCGGATTGTCCAGCACGGCCTCGAAGACGTGCTGGTTCGCCTGCAATTCCAGGATCTGGTTCCTGCCACGGGTCTTATGGGCGAACAACCTCGCTTCGACCGTGACAAGCATGCCATTGCGGGCCGGATCGGGATGTTGGGGATCCAAACCCGCCGGGATCACCGGCAGGCTGGCGTCCAGCGGCTGCCAACCGGCCTCTGTTAGCCGCGCGACGGGACCTTGCGGACCGGGAAATCCAATCACCTGCACGGATGTTCCGATGTGCGCGGGAGTCTCTTTGCCGGGCTCCACGCGGACGCCGCCGGATTCATCCTGCAGGAAGAAATGGCGGTCGTTCCTGAAGATAACGGTTCCTGCGACTTTCACCTGGTGAGGCAACTCTGTTTCCGGCCTTGGAGCCATCAAACTGGAGACCGGAACTGGCAACGTGGGGAGCTTCGGGGCAGGCTCCACCACTTCGACAAAGCTGCGGGAGGGGACCAGCAATACCGGGGTCTCAAACAAGTCCAGCGACATCACCCCGCGCATCCGCAGGTTGGAATTCACCAGGTTACCCAGAGCGTTTTCATCAGCCCGGCCGATCCAGATCCGGAGCGGAATCTTCCTGCCCATGATCAGCACCGTCCCGTCCTCGTTCACCGCCCGCGCCACGCCTTGGAACTCCGTCCATAGACCGTCCCGGAAGCTCGCTCCGGGATTCTCCGCTGCTGGAATCGCAGGCGCCGGGAGATTCTGCCAGCCGACAATATTCAGTGATGCCGGGAGAATGCCCGGAGCAAACTTGCCCGGCAAAAGCGGCCCTCCGATCTGCACCACCTGACCGACCTGCAATTGATTGCCCAGCCTCCGTTCCTCTTGGGAGACCAGGATCCCGTTGCGCGCGTCCTGAATGAACAGACGATCCACATTCCCCACACGATCATTGAAAGTCACCACTCCCCGCGTGAAAAAATAGCCACCCGGTCCAGCAGCGACCGGGTTTGTCAGAGGCACTGCGGATTCCTGGGGGGAAACATCCGGCCCATCGAAAAACGACACTTCCAGTTCGGAAGGCGTCGAGATGAGGCCCGTCATCAAATGGTCGGTGGCGTCGTTCACTCCCTCCCAGACTCCTTGGAATCTGACGCGCAAGCCCGGACGAGGCTGAGGCAGACTGCCCTGCCAGCGGGCGACGCGCACCAGAATCCGATTTCCGTCCATCGCAATTTCGAGCTTCGCGGACGTGCCATCCGTTGCCAGGAATTTTACCATCCCCTCACCTTGCACCCACCGGTAGACATCCTCCGACGTCAAAGTCCGTCCCGGATCGAACGCCTGTGGCTCCGGCCAGACTCCTTCGCCCAGCTTGCGAACCTGCATTCCCCGCACCGTCAGTCCCACTTCGCCCACTCGATCGACCCGGAGCGCATTGAGAGAGCCCACCGAGTATCCAGTCCAGAATTCGCGCAAGATTCCTTGTTCCCCAGTGGAATCCGCGCTTTCGGGTCTGACTTCCCCCCCTCCCGCCACGGAATCACGAAGCGCCCGTCAATGACCCCCTGTTTCAGCGAGGGACCTTCCCAGGCGACTGACAGATGGCTTTGTTCCGTTCGCTGTTCCTGCAGCGCCTCGATGAAATATGATTCCCCCGCCCGCAAAAACAGCGTCTCGGAGCGTTGGGACGGAAACCGCGACCAGTCGTGCCGGTCCGTCCACCCCGATGCCGGCACGGACGCGATTCTCCCCGCCCGCGCGGAATCCGGTCCCGCGCTCAACCACAATTCCGATGAATCATCGCTTGAGATCCAAAACGTGTAATTCCCGGTGACCGGCGGCCGCAGCCAGCCGCGCATGCGTGTCAAACGGTAGTTCCCCTCGTTTTCCGGAGTTTCGAACAAATTCCGGACCTCCCGCCCTGAGGGCCGGAACGGAAAACCTGGCAGACTGGTGACATGCGGCGTGAAGGCGGAAGCTGTAAGTGATACCCGCTGCCCGGGACTAACGGAATCCGCGGGTGCGTCCGGATACAATGCGATTGCTCCGGTCTCATCCTGCAGGACGAGCATGTTGCGGCTGGCATCCACCAAGGTCACGATGCCGGTCAACAAAAGCGGTCGACCGGCGGTCGTGGAGAGATTCTGCAGCGCGCGGATCTCTGCGACGGTCGTCAACTCCGCATCTACGGCCGGACTCTGTGCCCGGCAAGGAAAGGCAAAAACCGCAGATAACAGAATTGTTGGCAGCAAGCGGCGCATCATCACTAGTTGAACCATTCCGTCCCCTCCCCCAAGGCAAACTTGCACGAATTGCCATCCAAAGGACTTCTCCCAATCTGGAATCCCTGCTCGGAACCTGTGATTTCATCGCCATCGCCTTTGCCAATCCCGCCGGGATTGTGTGGGTCCATTTGCTCGCCTTGATAAGTGAGGGTATCGGCACGGCAGTAGTCATGAGACAAAACGACTGGCCCATGCGGCAATGATGCCGGCGGCGTAGTCGGCTTGCGCGGGATCGGTAAGCAGGTGGTCGGCTCCGGCGAGCGAGTGGAAACTCTTCGGGTGCCTCGCGGCGGAATAAATGTTTCCGGCATTCTCAATTCCTACGATTTCATCGGTGGGGCTGTGGAGGATGAGCAGGTCGCGGTCGAGGAGGGCGATGGTTTCGTTGTGGCCGAGATTTTCCAGATCGTCGAGGAAACGACTGCCGATGGTGAACTTGCGCCCGGCCAAGGTGACAACGGCCTCGCCGTGTTTGCGGATGGCTGCCACATCTTCGCCTAGCAGATTGAGGATGTGCGCGGGATCGGCCGGCGCACCAATGGTGGCCACTCCCTTGCTCTCAGGAATGGCGGGCGCCGCGGCAAGCACGGCGGCACCGCCAAGACTGTGGCCAATCAACAGAACGGGAGCGCGATGATTTTCACGCAGCCAACCGGCGGCCACTTGGAGGTCCGCGACGTTGGACCGGAAGCTGGTGCCCGCGAAATCGCCCTCGCTGCCACCGATGCCGGTGAAGTCAAAACGCAGGGTGGCGATGCCGTGGCATGCCAGCGCCTGCGAAACCCGCGTGGCTCCGCGCAGGCTTTTCCCACAGGTGAAACAATGCGCGAACAACGCGAACGCGCGAGGTGGACCAGCGGGAAACTCAAGGACGCCATCGAGTTGGTGGCCTTCTGGATGAGGAATGCGCACGGACCGAAGCGTCGACTTCGAGCTGGGTTCGAGAATGGTTAGCAGCGCTTGGATTTCATCATTTGCCCGCAGTCCTTCGATCCATGAGGCGGGCATCCAGGCGGTGCCATGCGCGGCACCCATCAAAAGGCCGATCAGCAGGCCGCGCGCGGCGTTGTCCCCTCCAGCCATGGTATTCATAACGATGGCTTCGAGCGGCTGGTCGTGATAACGGAGCAGAAACCAGAGCGTGAGCGGAAAGGCCTCGGGCATGTGGCAGGTAAGGCCGAATTTCCGCCCGGCGGTGTTTTCATCGAGTCCGGCGGCGGCGAGCGCCTGCTCGAGAAACCCGCGGGCGTCGAGCGCCTCGTATCGGGCGGAGGCGGCCGCAGCGAGTGCCTCTTGCATGGGATTTCCTGCAACGAGTGAATCCACGGCGCGGGTGAAAAACCCGGCGGCATCGATGGTGGCGGGGTCGCCATGAGTGAGCGCTGCCTGGGCCCGGGCGGCGGCGATGCGCGCTTCAAGCGGCTTGTCTGCTAGAGCGGCGAGCACCGGAGCGATGCGTGCGGCACCCGCGAGGTCGTTGCTCTCAGAAGCCGCATCGACTCCGCGCTCAAGAAACCCGAGTGTGGCCTTGGTCGCGCCGTCGCGATACGAGGGCGGATTGTTCTTCCAAAAACGTTGCCAGTCATCGCGCCAGCCCGCCGCATCGAAGCCGTTGCGCAAGACCACACTCTTCAAAAGCACCAGGATTTGGTCACCATAATGGGTCAAATCTCCCGCGGATTTCCCGGGATGGTATTCGGTACGAGGATCGTCGTAGTTGCGTGGGCCGTCAGGATAAAGCCGGGCGATCTTGGCCGGATTGTAGATCCAGTGGCTGCTTAGCGCTAAAGCGTCGGCGCAGAGTGATGGCAGGATGAGCTGGCGGGCGGTAGGCGGTGTCATGGTTGGATGGGACTTCGGGTTTCAACGGCGGAACCTCGCGATGAATTTGGCCGATACACCGAGATGATAGGCGGCAAGCATCATTTGATGCCTGAAAAAGGTCCGGACCGTGCCGCATTCTTCCCAGCGGCGGGCGGAGGTGCGGGCTGCCTCCGGAGCGGTGCGCACCGGGCCGTGGTGTTTCAGCCGGCGGACCAGGTGCAGATCCTCCATGACCGGCCAGTCAGGATATCCGCCGACATGTTGGAAAATCCGGCGACGCATGAACAACCCCTGATCACCGTAGGGCGTGCCTAGCAGATGACAGCGAAGATCAACGAGTGACTCGATAAGTGGCGCGCTTGGCAAATCCCCGATGAGTTCGAACCGGAAAGCCCCCGCACTGGTCGCGGGCGATTGCAGCATACGGGTGATCACCTGCTGAAAATCCGGCGGCGGGGTTGTGTCGGCATGAAGGAAGAGCAGAAACTCGCCGGTGGCCATGGCGGAAGCCCGGTTCATCTGTGACGCCCTGCCCTTTGGGGCGCAAATCACACGGGCTTCCGCCTGTTTGGCAATTTCCACGGTTCGATCAATGCTACCTCCGTCCGCCACGATGATTTCGTGCGGACCGGACTGATTCAAGCAATCCAGCAGAGATGGCAGCCGGAGCTCCTCATTCAAGGCGGGGATGATGACTGATAGCGAAGTTCCGGCGGTTAGCACGGCGTTCGCGGCAGGCAAATCCTCGGGCAGATCCACATCGCTGAGAACCTCAAGGATAGCAGCATGAAATCCGGATTTCCTGACAGCCGCCAGCGACTGAACGAGCACTTGCGGGCCGCCCCAGTCGATCCCGCTGAAAACCGCGGGGCAGGACCGGCACTGGCCGACCAGATAATAGCCACCGTCCGCCGCGGGTCCGAAAACCAAATCCGCGTGATCGAGTGAATCAAAAGCCATTTCCAGCACGGATTCGTCAATGGACGGACAATCCGTACCGACCACGAGGATACGCCGTGCTCCTTCGGATAATGCGAGTTCCACGGCACACTGCATGCGGTTCCCGAGATCTCCATCGGACTGGGAATGACAATCGACATCACCCAGCCAAGCCCGCCCCTCGGCCGGAGTTCCGCCGTCAAGATGGACCCGCATCCGGGTGCCCGGGTGCGTCATGATATAACAAGAAGCCCTCCCTAACATGTGGCGGGCGAGCCGGTCGTGAAAAGCGGTCGCACCGGCCGAACCTAAAGCGGGAATCAGGCGTGTTTTGTTTCCACCATCGCGAGGAAGGCGAGTCATGACGATCAGGACATCGCGTGCTCTCACTGCTTGTTCAGATTCCAATCGTATTTCGTATTCTTGATCGTAAGGCCGCCTTGTTGAAACACCTTTCTATCCACATCGCTCACATAAAGCGAAACGAATTTCTCAACCGTCCCTGATTTGGCGGTGAAGTCGTCTTTGAACCAGTCGAAGATCTCCGATAGATAAAGGGTCTTTTTCTTCGCATCAAGACGGTTTTTGGAAGTGTCACGGAGGAAGATGCGGCCTTGTTCGTCGAGCTGGGCATCAAGCCTGGATGACTGGAAAGCTTCGGCACGCAGTGACGGACAGCCGATGGACGCGCAGTTTACAGCGAAGTGGACCCGGGGATCCTTGTATTTCGGACGCAGCAGGTCGTGCTCGATGTGGTCGAGGGATTGCACCTTGCCGAACACCCGCACGACTTCCTGTTTCCATGGGCCCTTGAGGCCACTGCCAATGTCCTTGATGCTTTTGACCGGGTAATGATCGATGATGAGCTGGAGGGTCGCGGCGTTGTATAGATTGATGAGAAAGGCCATCTGCTGTTTTTTGTCCCACTTGTTGAAAGCGGACTCAGGCACGGCGGCGAGGGTGTCGAGGTAAGCGTTGAGCGGTGCGGGATTCTTTTTGAGGCCGGCGTAGTCCACAAGCTCGTTTTTCACGTGCTTCGAGAGGATGGCGGTGAAGGCGGCGTGTGTGTGATCGATCTGCTCCTGCGGATCGGCGACGCCGTAGGAAGCGATCTTCTCGGCCCGCGAGCAATTTGTCAGAAGTGGGAGCAGTGATAGGGAAAAAATGAGGGTAAAGTTCTTCATGTCGGGAATGGTTGTGCCGCCGGTTCGTCGCTGGCGGACGGGTGAATCTTAACAGGTGGAATCGGGTTGGGGATTCCGACTTGCAGGAAAGATCAAATGCGCCGCCGTAAGTTAACGCCAAAAGAATTCTTGGCAAAGCGGGCTGAAAAGTTACCGTCGCCGCGGATTAACGCCAAACTGACACCCCCCGGCTCCTCAAAATCCGCTGTCGTGCGGAGCATACTTTCCATCAAAGCTTCAGCCTAACGTAATCACCCGATTTTTCCGCCCTTCCTTGATGCCGCCTTGCGGTCCGGCATGGTCGAGCCCTTCGCGGCTGAGCCTGCCCGTATGGCAGTTTCAGGCGTCTGGCGGAAAAGCAAATTGCCAGCAGTAACACCCGTATTCATGAAGTGCCATCTCCTCCTCGCCACCCACCTCGCCACTTTCCTGACTCTCCACGCGGCCCCCGATACCGTTGATCCCATCTTCGCCGCCTCCGCCGGACATGTTTTCGATCCCGCGGCTTCCGGCGGCGTTTCTTCAATTCTGGTGCAGCCGGATGGCAAGATCCTGTTCGGTTCCAACGAAATGCCCGGCGACTTCAGCGGCACCACCCGCAGGACGGCGCTCACCCGCTTCAACCCCGATGGCTCGGTCGATTCCTATTTTTTCGCAGACAACGAACCCACCGGCTCGGACTCTGGCATTTTCTTCGATGACGCAGGCTTTTCCGAGACCCACGCGCTCGGCCTCCAATCCGACGGGAAAATCATCGCCGCCGGAGTGATGCAAGGCGTCCGCATCGGCACCAAGCTCGCTCCCTCCCTCGAGTTCCGGTCGAAGAGCATCGTCCGTTTCAATTCGGACGGCAGCATCGACCCCAGCTTCCAAACCAACGGCACCGCACCCAGCACCGGCTTCAATTTCATCGAGGACATCACCATCGCGTCCGATGACAAGATTTACGCCGTCGGCGGATTCGGCGGCTTTCGGGACAGCGAGACCGACCCCTACACCACCCGTTATGGCATTGCCCGGCTCAATGCTAACGGTTCGCTCGACACCACCTTCCAGCTTGATCCCGCCGAATTCGGTGTGCCCGCCGGCGCTCCCAACCTGTCAGGCTTTTTTCGAGAAGCGGCCGTGGATCCTTCCGGAAAAATCTACATCGGCGGGTCGTTTCAATACGGCTTTGGTTTCCCGCAGACCACGATTCCGGTGATCGCCCGCGTTTTCCCGGACGGGAAGCTTGATACCTCCTTCAAAGCCGCCGTTCCGGCAAATACCTACTCGATCAGCGGACTGGAGATCGAGCCCGACGGGCGCGTGGTCGTCCTCGGCCACACGAACCAATTTCAAACCGAAAGTTTCGTCGTCCGCCTTCAGCCCGATGGCGCGCTCGATCCGTCATTCACGCTCGATCCCTTGATCATCCGGGCCACCGCCCGCCCGCTCCAGCGTGATGCTGCCGGCAGATATCTGCTAGCGGTTCCTAACATCTCCGGCACCGCGCCGCTCGGCGTCCTGATCCGCATCACCTCCACGGGCGCGATCGATCCGACGTTCAGAGCCGAGGGTGACGGCACGGCAAACAGTTTTTTCAACACCTTCACTACCGGTGCCAACGGCAGGATCTATGGCGGCATCGGCGCGGGCGCCCAAATCAACGGCGTCGAAACCATCAAACTCGTCGGCTTCGAGGGCGATGCCCAGCCATCCACCCTTGCCTGGAGTTCCACCTTCGTCACCCCGGCTGAATCTTCCGGCTCGGTCATCTTATCCGTCACCCGCAGCGGCGATCTATCCGCCCCGGCATCGGTCAGTTTCGCCACCGCGCCCGGCACCGCGACCGGTGCCGATTTCACCGCCACCTCCGGTACCCTCACCTGGCCCGCAGGCGTCGGCGGGGTGAAATCGTTTGCCGTCCCCTTGATCAACGATGCGGCTGCGGAGTCTAACGAGACATTCACCCTCACGCTTTCCTCCGCCACCGGCGCGACGATCGCTTCACCGACCTCGATCTCCGTCACCCTTCTCGATGACGACTCCCCGCCAGTCATCGTCTCCCCGCCCGCCTCGCTGACGGTCAAGGAAGGGCAACCGGCCTGGTTCACCGTTGCCGTTTCCAGCGCGGTTCCGCCGACTTACCAATGGCGGAAAAACGGCGACAACATCCTTGGCGCCACCTCTCCCAGTTATTTGATCCCCGCCACCACCATGGCTTCGGATGCCGACTACAGCGTCGTTGTCACCACCCCCGGCGGATCCATTCCGAGCGCCGCCGCCAGCCTAACCGTCATTCCACCCGCCGCAGTGCCGGAGTCCGGCATCAACATCTCGGGTGTCGCGGTGCCCGGCGCGTTCGCCCTGCTCGCCGATGACTCTCTGCTGATGCTGGATAGCTCGACCTTCAACCTGCGCAAACTCGACGCCTCCTTCGCGGTCGATCCCTCGTTCACCGTCACCACCACACCTGATAGCGGCTTCACCGCCAGCAACGCCTATCCGAATCCCATCCCGCTGCCTAACGGTCAGTTTCTCGCCACCGGCTTCTTCTCGCACGTCAACGGCGTTTCCCGCAAACGCCTCGCCCGCCTCGATGCCGATGGCACCCTCGACACCGATTTCGTGCCGTTTTTCAACAGCGGCTCCTTTCCCGTGAACACCTTCACCGCCTTTTACAACGGCCTCAGCGGCGTTCACGCCGGAGCCAGCGGCACCGTTTATGCCCTCGTGCGCAGCAGCAACCAAGGCAACCGCCTTTTCCGCCTCCTGCCCGACGGCGCCGCCGATCCCGCCTTCAGCATCGCCTTCAACTACAGCACCAACGCCAATTTCACCGGCCTCGCCGAACTTTCTAACGGCTCCATCCTGATCGGCTACACCGCGGGCGGCACCTTCGAGCGAGGCATCCGCAAGGTTCTGGCAAACGGCACCTTCGATCCCGCATTCCCGCGTTTCAACACCAGCAGCAACGTCACGGGATTCGTCCTGTTAGGTGGCGACCGATTTGCCGCGATCCATGGCAACCTGCTCACCATCCACAACCTCGCCGACGGCTCCCTGTTGGAAACCCACACCTTCACCGGCACCCTCACCTCCATCCAGCCTTACCGCGGCCGCCTCCTGCTAACGGGCCCCACCGCCTTCAACGGCACGGCGCTCTCCGGCATGGCCCTGTTTTCCCTCAATGGCACCGCCGATGACAACTTCCCCGGCGGCGCAGGGCCTAACGCCAACGTCGTGCAATCCGCCATCGACGCCCAGGGCCGCATCCTCGTTCGTGGAAACTTCAGCACCTGGAATGGCATCGCCACCCCAGGCTTCGCGCGCCTCATCGTGGATCGTGCCGAGGTCGGCTTCGCCACGAACGTGGCCAGCCCCATCGAAGACGCAGGCCCCTTGAGCATCGGACTCGTCCGTTTCGGAAACACCAGCGAAGCCGCCTCCGTCCGCATCACCACCCTTGCCGGCACCGCCACCGCGCCCGCCGATTTTGCCGCGCTCGATCAAATCGTCACCTGGGCCGCGGGCGACGCCACGCCGAAAACCGTGGCCCTCGCCCTCGTCGATGATGCCCTGCTCGAAGGCGACGAATCGCTCACCCTCCAACTCTCCGACGCCACCAGCAGCAGCATCATCCCCGGTAGCCTCACCGTGACGATTCGCGACGATGATTCACTGCCGAAAATCACCGCCCCGCCCGTCGAAATCTTCGCTGTTCTTGGCAAACCGGCCACCCTCAGCGTCACCGCCACCAGCCCCACCACCCTGAGCTACCAGTGGTTTCTCAACGGCCAAATCATCTCCGGTGCCACCGCCGCCAGTTACCCGATCACCGCCGTTTCCACGCTGAACGAAGGTAGTTACACGGTCCGCCTCACCAACGAATACGGCGCCATTTTCTCAGCTGCCGTGGATCTCACGATCATCCCGGACCCCGCCGCGCTTGCACCCGGTTTCGCCAGCCTCGCGCTCAACAGCAATGTGGTCGCCCTCGACGTCGCACCCGACGGCGCGGCCGTTATCGCCGGCTTTTTCACCGACGTCGGCGGCAACCCCGACATCGACTACATCGCCAAAATCGATGCCAGTGGCAACCTCGACCCCTTGTTCGTCCCGGCCCCCATCACCAGTGGCTCGGTCTTTGATGTTGCCCTGCAAGCCGACGGCAAAGTCGTGATCGTTGGCTCGTTTTACACCGTCGGCGGACAGAACCTCCGTGGCATGGCCCGCCTCAATGCCAATGGCTCCCTCGACACCGATTTCGCCGCCAACATCGTCAGCGGCGCGAATGGCAGCGCCAACGCCGTCGATCTCCTGCCCGACGGCCGTGTCGTCTTCGGCGGACAATTCACCAGTTGGAACAATCAGAATGTCGGCACCTACGGAGCCGTCCGCGTCAACACCGACGGCACCTTCTCCGGGACCTATTCGAAAAGCGATACCCGCACGATCCAAGCCATCAAGACCCTTCCCGACGGTGGCGTGCTGATCTCGGCAAACACCACTTCCTCCTCCGCGGTAAAGGTCTATCGCTACGACTCCTCCCTCCAACAGCAGGCCTTCACCTACGCCTCCGGCCGCACCCGCGTCGATGCCATCGACCTCGCTGCCGACGGCGATTACCTCTTCGCCGGCAACGGCCAGGTGCTCAAGATCAACCCCGACGGCAGCACCGATCAGTCGGCTATCCTCACTTCCGTCACCGAGGTCGCCGCACAAACCAACGGCAGCTACCTCGCCGGTGGCGGTTCTGGCACCGGCCGCAACATCCGCTACCTCGCCAATGGCACCATCGATCCCAACTTCGACGGCGGCACCGGGTTCAACAACACCGTCAATGACCTCGGTGTCCGCTTGGACGGGAAAATTTGGGTCGGCGGCACCTTCACCAGTTACAAAGGCACTCCGGTCAACTACCTCGCCCTGCTCAATGGCGATCCCATTCCGCTGGCTATAACAGTCCAACCCGCCGCCCTCACCATCGTCGATCCCGGCGAAAATGTGACGCTCAGCGTCGCCGCCACCGGCACCACGGCGCTTTCCTATCAATGGTTCCGTGGCAACGATCCACTTTCCGACCAGCCCGGCATTTCCGGCAGCCAGACCACCACCCTCAGCCTCAGCGCCGTCGATGAAGCCGATGCGGGAAATTACACCGTCGTCGTCACCAACGAAGCCGGCACCCGCACCAGCACTGTCGCCCAACTCATTGTGCTCGGCGCGCCGGAAATCCTCAGCCTTTCCGGCGACATCAGCCTGCTCGAAGGCAGTCCACTCAGCCTTGAAGTCGAGGCGATCGGCGCGGGCACCCTCGACTACCAGTGGTTCAGAGGCACGACCCCGCTGCCCTTGCAAACTTCCGCCACCCTCTTCATCCCATCCGCCTCCGCGTCCGACGCGGGCAACTACTCCGTCGTCGTCACCAACAACATCGACTCCACCCCCAGCGGTCCCATCGGCGTCACCGTCCGGCCGAATTCCGCCCTCGCCGCCCCCGGCTTCACCCCGCCCACCGTGGTCGGCAGCCCGGTCAACCAAGTCCTCCCGCTGCCCGGCGGACGCGTGCTCGTGGGCGGAAATTTCACCTCTATCAGCGATGGAACCAACACTTCGGGGGCGCGCCTCGCCGTGGTCGATGAAACCGGAGCCGTCATCCCCGTCGCCGGTCTATCCGCTGATGGAATCGTCGAATCCCTGCGCCTGCAAGCCGACGGGAAAATCCTCATCGCAGGAAATTTCAACACCATCGGCGGCACGCCGCGTGGCAAGCTCGCCCGCCTCAATGAAAACCTCACGCTCGATCCCGGCTTCAATCCCACCGGCCTAACCGGCTCGTTCTCCAGCGCCAACGATCTTGCCCAGGAAGCGGGTGGCACGCTCATCGCCGTCGGCGGCTTCACCGACTTCGGCGGCGAGCCCACCGCTGACTACGCCGTCCGCCTCAATGACGACGGCAGCTACAACAACACCTTCACCTCCGGGGCCAACAGCACGGTTTACCGCGTTTTTCCGCAGCCTGGTGGCGACCTGATTTTCTCCGGCTGGTTCACCTGGGCCGCCGGCACCGAACAGTTTGTCGTGCGCACCGACGCCGCGGGTGCCGTCGATCCCGCCACCGACTACAACCTCGGATTCTACTACAGCACCGACGCCTTCCAGCTCGCCAATGGCGACATGCTCACCTCCTACGCATTCGGAAACGCCGTCTTCCGCCTAGCCCCTAACGGGACCAGCATCACGCCTTTCCCTGCCGGCGGCGGGATTACCGGCATCGTGCGCGCCTTCGCCGAGAGTCCGACCGGCGATCTCCTGCTAGGGGGTGCCATCACCGCTGCCGCAGGCCAACCCGCCGGCCGCATCATCCTCCTCAATGCCGATAACACCCGCGACATCGACTTCCATACCGGCACGGGCTTCAACTCAAACGTCAACGACATCGCCGTCGCCCCGAGCGGCCGCATCTGGGTCGGCGGTGAGTTCAGCACCTACAACGGCAGCCCCGCGAACAAACTCATGCTCCTCAAGGGCGAAGCCTCAGCTCCTGCGGATCCCTTCGCCACCTTCGTCGCCAGCCTCCCCGAGGGCGAGCGCGGCGAAAACGACGACTTCGATGGCGACGGTGTGCCCAACCTGATCGAGTTCGTCTTCGGCACCGCTCCCGGCACTTTCAATCCCAGGCCCGCGATGCCCTCGACCACCGCCCCCGGCTCGTCCATCTCCGGTATGTTGGATCCTGCGAAAATCTATCGCATCGTCGAAGTCGAGACGCCCAAAAACACCCGGGGCGTCGCCCTCGCCCTCGGGGTCTCGCAGAATCTCAGCTTCACCGACGGAGCCGCCGCCACCGAAATCCCGCCCCGTACCGACAACGGCAGCACCGAGACCCGCCGCTACTATCTCACCCCCGCCACCGACGACGCTCCGGTGCTTTTCTGGCGCCTCGAAGGCACGCGTTGAAAAACGTTCGGGTATTGATAGATCAAACCGCTTGTTCTCCGAATTCCGATCACTCTTTGAACCCCGCTTCGATCAATCGTGGGATTGAAACATTTCTTACATACGAATTCTTCGGGTTCCGTTTCACATAGTCCTGATGGTAGCCTTCCGCCGGATAGAATTTTTCAAAGGGGACAACCTGCGTCGCGACCTTTTTGCCCAACTTCTTCTCCAGCGCGCTTTTGGAGCGATCAATGGCGGTCTTCTCTTCCGGCGTGCGGTAAAACAGGGCTGAGCGGTATTGTTTACCAAAGTCGGGTGCGACACCCCGACCGTCGGTAGGATCATGGCTTTTCCAAAACACATCGAGCAGTTTTGAGTAGCTGGTTTTTTCCGCATCATAGGTGATTTCGACGGCTTCGGCGTGTCCGGTCATACCCCCGCCTACCCGTTCGTAGCTGGGATCCTTTTCCTTGCCGCCGGTATAGCCTGACACGACATCGGTCACTCCGGGAACCCGGTCGAAAATGGCCTCCACGCACCAGAAGCATCCGGCGGCAAACGTGGCCTTCCGCAGATCCTCTGCCTGCAGGAACGTGGCTAACAATAATGTGGCTGATAGTGCAAAGACCGGAATTTTCATTTGGTGGTTTCCTTCTTGGCAAAGGTCTTGGCGAGTTCGGGAAATCCGGCTTCCACGAGTTTTTCCGCCGGGATGAATTTCAGGGAAGCAGAGTTGATACAGTAGCGGAGTCCGGTGGGTTTGGGTCCGTCATCGAAGACATGGCCGAGGTGGGAATCCGCTTTTGCAGAACGCACTTCATCGCGGGTCATTCCAGCGGAAGTGTCTTTTTCGCTTTTTAAAACGGCGGGTGATATGGGTTTGGTAAAGCTCGGCCAGCCGGTTCCGGAGTCGAATTTGTCCAGTGAACTGAAAAGCGGCTCCCCACTGATGATGCAGACATAGATTCCAGGTTTGTGATTGTCGTAATACTCATTCCGAAATGGCGGCTCCGTACCGTTTTCTTGCGTCACTTTATACTGGATGGAAGTCAGCTTTTTCCTGAGTGCGGCTTGAGCGGGTGAGTCTTCGCCCTTGGCAAGGACGAAGGTGAAGATGCCTGCGGTAATGGCTAGCACCGAGAAGATGTGTTTTTTATTCATGGTTGAATTCCTTGTTGCTTTGATGAGTCGTTTGCGGGCAGGCAGGTCTTAACAGGGAATTGATTGAATTCTTCAATCAGTGGTTTTCGAGGTCGCGGGATAATATTCCCCGTAGAGTTTTCGGGAAAATTGGTGGGTGCGTTCGCGTCCGCACATTCGGACGAATTGATAAGAGATCATCAGCCGCAGGATAAGGGTAAACCGGCGGGCGAAATTCTCATGCCATTTTTTCGCGGAGACCTGCCATTCCTGGCCAAGGTAGATGATGTCGCCGTGAGCCTGCAGCCTCAAGCTGGCCTCGACATCCTCCATGAGCGGTTGGGCGGGGAAGCCGCCGCAGGCGTCGAGGGCGCGGCGGCGGATGACCATGGTTTGATCACCGAAGGCGACGCCGCCGAAGACTACGCGCAATTCATTCAGAACTTCGACGAAAAGCGTGGGAATGCATGACGGGAGAAAGCGTTGTCCGAGCACCAGCATGGCGGCCTGCGGGTGGTGGCGGATGGCGTTCTGGAGACGGTCGTGCCAGCCGTCGGCGGGGTGGGTGTCGGCGTGGGCGATGAGGATCCAATCACCCGGGGCGGCGGCGATGCCGGCGGCGATTTGCTGGCCGCGCCCGGGGGTGGAGTGAACGATGGTTTCGCGAATGTCATTCAGCGAACCGTCGGTGGAGCCGCCATCGGCGAGAATGATTTCGCTGCCGGGCGGGATGGAGTGTCTGAGTTGGACAATGAAGCGTTGCAGGTCTGTGCCGGCGTTGAGAATGGGCACGACGATGGAGAGTCGCGACGAGGTATGTGCTGCTTCGGGAGCACGGAACATGCGGTGCAAACGGGCGATCCACGGACGGTGTTGGGCGAGAAAAGCGATCAACGGCAGCATCCAGATGAGGGCTGCGGTGCCATGGCCATAGCCCCACCAACCGTGGATGTCTTGAGTGTGCCACGCGATAAAATAGCCAGCCATGGAAACAGAAGCCGTGGCGATTGCGAACGATGGCCGCAAGGCCGCGAAGGGTAGCACCCATGCCAGATACCAGAAATGGACGACGGGTGAGCAGACGAGCAGTGCGCCGAGCATCAGCGGAGCGGCGCGACTCAGCGGAAGCCCGCGCAGACTTGCTAGAAAAATTCCCGTGCCGGTGAGTCCGAACATCGCGATACCCGTGAAGCGTGAGGATTCCGGCGGGAACCCGAGGAGGCTGAGTGCGGTGAAGAGCGGGCCGTTGAACGCACCGCCGCCGGCGAAACGGGCGACGCCCACCCACCATCGGTCAATTTCAGATAGAAACGGCAGCGTCGGCAGGACGAGCACGGGAACGAGCGCCCACGCGCCGCGCAGGTTGCGGCGGGTGACCAACAGCGGGGCGAGCACGATGGCGACGAGCTTGATCTGGATGGCCAGACCGAGAAACAACCATGCGAGCGCCGGTCGCCGGTGATGGTCGGCGAGGAGCATCGCGAGAATGGCGGCAACCATCAGGCTGTCGAAGTGGGCTTCCGCGGCGAAGGCTGTTAGCGTGAGCGGGTTGAAGGCGTAAAACCCGGCCCAGCGGACCGGTGCCGAGCGCTGTTCCAACAATCGGAGGATCAACCCGAGACAAAGCAGGTCGCCAAGCAGGGCCAGCGCCTTCATGCTGATCGGTTGATAGGCAATGGCAACCGCGCCAGCCATGATCCACTGGATGCCGGGCGGATAGGCAGTCGGGCGGTCGCGGTGGTTCATGGCCACCCAGTAGTCATCACGATAGGCTTCGCGGACGGGATCTTCTGCGGTGGCGGCAAATGGGTTTTCCCCGGCTAGAGTGAGCCGACCTTCCCAAAGATAGCGGTTCACGTCGTCGGACACCGGGGCGGGCAGCATTACAAGGCGGAGGAGGAGCGCTCCTGCGACGAGGATGATCGTAGATCGGCGGCGGTCTGCATCTGGAAAGAGGAAACAAAGCGGCAGCGAGAGAATTCCAAGCGTCGCGAACAGGCTCACGCGCAACAGCGGGGCGCTATCGAGTGCGGGGAGTTGCCCCCAAATGGCGCTGATTCCGACAGCAAGGATCAGACATGCGACCCAGATGATGGATCGGCAAGTCATCGATCAGGTGGGACGGAGTTGTTCACGCAGACTGGAAATGCCGACGGTCAGAAATCCGACGATGTAGAGGATCAGAAACGGTGCGATGCCGAAATAGCCGGCGCGGAGAAAGCTCGCGAGACTGACGATGCAGTAGATGCCGGCAGCGATTTCCAGCAGCGGAATGGCGGTTGGCCGCGCACGGTAGACCTTGGCGCGGGTGGAACCGCTTTTCGGGGTGCGGACGAACCCGCTTTTCACGCCGAGCAGGGCCTCGATTACAGCGCGGGTGTTCGACAGGCAGATACCAAATCCGACCACCATCAGCACCGGCAGCAACAGGATGCGCCCGAACCAATCTGTCGGATAGAGATAGCGCTGACTGATGGTGTAGAGTACGGCTGGTCCGAAGGTGGAGGCGAGCAGTGGAATCGAAAGAACAATCAGCCAGATCTGATGGATCGAGCCACCGAAGAATTGCAAGGCGGGCAAGGCTAACAGCGCGACGGCCAGCATCAGCGGATGTGCGAAATAATGGCAGAGGTGGAAAATGGATTGCAGCTTGGCGAAATAGCTGCGGTCTGAGGCGAATATTTCCGGGAACAGTTTGATGGCCGTCTGGATGGAACCCTTGGCCCAGCGGAATTGCTGGCTTTTGAAGGCGGAATAGGTATCAGGCAGTTCGGCTGGCGCGATGACATGAGGTACATATTCGAGGTGCCAGCCTTTGAGCTGCGCACGGTAGGAAAGATCGAGATCTTCAGTGAGAGTGTCGGCCGTCCAGCCACCGGCACCCTCAATGGTGGTGCGCCGCCAAATGCCTGCGGTGCCGTTGAAGTTGAGGAACAAGTGATTGGCGGAACGGGCGGTTTGTTCGATGGCGAAGTGACCGTCGATTCCCACGGACTGGGCGCGGGTCAGTAGTGATTCCTCGCGATTGAGGTGACCCCAGCGCGCTTGCACGAGCCCGGTCTTCTCATCGGTGAAGTGCGGGAGCAGGCTGCGGAGGAAATCGGGTGCTGGTACAAAATCGCTGTCGAAAATCGCAATGAACTCCCCATGGGCTGCAGGCATCGCATCGCCGAGTGCACCTGCTTTATAACCGTGACGGACCTCACGACGCACGACATCGATCCACACTCCGGTGGCTCCAAGCTCACTTGCGATCCGATCCACAAGCTCGCGGGTCTCGTCGGTCGAGTCGTCGAGGACTTGAATCTGATGGAGATGACTCGGGTATTCGAATGCGGCGATCGCCCGGATCGCCCGCTCGGCGACGTTGAGTTCATTGTAGAGCGGGAGTTGGGTGGTGACTGTCGGAAGATTGGCAGAATCACCGGCGGGATGGGCTTCGTTCCAAGCCTTTTCTAACAAACGCTGGCGGGCATCCGTCTCCTTTGCGCGGCGGGCAAAAAGCTTGAGCAACACATAACAATTCAGCCCGTAAAGGAGAAGCCCCGCGCTGGCGGCCAAGTAGAGGATGAAGGCGATGTCGAGGAGCCAACGGAACATGATCAATGCTTGGAGGGGGTCTTGCGGCGCTCGGCAAGTTGCACCAGCGATGCGGGCAGAGTGTCGAAGATTTTCTCGATTCCGTCATCGGTTTTTTTTCCCAAGCGACCGAAACTCAGGACGCCGGTCGGGCAGCTCTGGACGCAGGCGGAGCAACGCACGCACTGGGGGTCCTCCATCGCCTTGCCTTTGTTGGCGAAAGCCATTACGTCGATGCCTTGGTGGCAGACCGACGTACAGACATTGCAGGAAATACACTTGTCCTTGTCTGCAAAGATCCGGAACCGTGTGAAACGTCCGTAAATGTGCATGAGCGCGGCAAGTGGACAAGCGAAGCGACACCAGATACGCCCGGAAAAGTGGAAGTAAAACGCCACACCCATCACCCCGGCCAGCCATAGATCGACGAGGTAGGAATAGTTTCCGATGGGAAGCGTGTATAGCAGCGTCTTGAACAGCGAGTTGAGTCCCGAGCTGGGGAAGGCCCAGCCGATGATACGGACTGCTAGAATCACGAATGCAAAGGCAAGCACGACTTGCCCTACCATGTTGAGTTTGTTCCAAAACGGACCGTGAGGCATCTTCTGGCGGTGGGCGTCGCCCATGGTTTCCGCGAGAGCGCCGCAGGAGCAGATCCAGCCGCAGTAGGCGCCTTTTCCCCACCGCCACACGATGAGCGGAATGATGACGAAAGTCTGGATGAACCCGAGAATCAGCCAACCCCAGAGCGGCGCGTCGGTAAAGAGATTGAAAACGAAGAGCGGCCAGGCGAGAATGAAACCGAAGGCGCGCCAGTATTGATCCGGCGCCGTGCCGGGACCGTTTGATAGAAAGGTCTCTCCAAACCATTGGCCGATGCCGCCATGGGTGAATGCCCCGTTTGCACCAAGATAGGGGAAAACGAAATATGGAAGTATAAACAGTGGGATCCACTGGATTAGTGTTAGGACCGTGGTCTGGAGTTTGACGTATGGCGTTTTCCGACGACGGATGCGCCGGATCCCGAAGATCAGCACGCAGAGGCAATAGGCCAGCGAGTAGTAGAAACTCGGTTCGGACACCGCGCCCTTGATGATGTTTCCAAAGCTTCCTGCAGTATCCCACCATCCGTGAAGGTTGGAAAACAACTTGCCAGGCAGAGGATTGAGCCATGCGGGGAATTGCCCGTCGAATGGAAGCTTGCCGCCTTTTTTCCAGTGATAGAGCCAGATGGAAAACAACAGCGCGCCAGCCATGGTCATCCAGAATTTGGCAGTGCGCTCACCGCTGATGTGGATCCCCGAGCGACGGAAGAAATCGAGCGGAGCCTCGCGTCCGATCAGCACGAAGACGTTGTCGTTGGAAATCACGTTGTCGCAGCCGCTGTCGCCGCAGAGCGTGACTTGATCTTCATCAATGTCCTGAACGTTCGTGCCGAGATGCAGGCGGAGTTTTCCTTCCTTCGAGAAGGTTTCCAGTTTGTCGAGATTTCCGGCCTTGGGTCGGGCGAATTCTTTCTTGCGATAGCTCAGATCCACGCTCGCACCGGATTCTGCCAGGGAAATGGCGGCCTCCAGCGCGGAATCCCCTCCCCCGACGACGAGCACCCGCTTGCCGGCGAATCCTTTGGCATCGATGAGCCGGTTGCTGACTTTGTCGAGCCCCTCACCGGGGACGTTGAGCTTGCGGAAATTTCCGGTGCGGCCGATCGCGACGATGACCCGCTTGGCAAGCGCGGGTTCACCTTTGAGAAAATGCAGTTTCAGCAGGCCACCTGCCCGCTCGATCCGGTCGATGTGGGCGGCAACCGGTTCAATCCCGTGCTCGGTCTGTTGGATGGATAGTTCGGCTAGAAGTTCTTCCTTCACGGTCGCGCGGAATCGCATTTCCCCTTCGGGCACCATGTCGGTGGGATATGTGAAAATCGGCTTTTTGCGGGGAAAGTTGCGGATCGTGGAGAAGGCTTCGGCCGATTCGTAGATTCTGAAATTCAGACCCGCCTTCTTGGCCTCGATGGCGGCGGAGATTCCCGAAACCCCCGCGCCGATGATGGCGACGTCGAGAGTTTCGTCGCGGGTCCTGCCTTTCGAAAATCCCGATTCGGCGAGGATTTCGCGAATGGCGCGGGCACCGGTATCGGCGGAGAATTTAAGCAGCGGAACCCCGGTTAGATCACCGACGATTCGGATTCCCGGCACATTGCAGGAGCCGTCTTCGCGGACGGCGGGTGCTTTTTCCACAGCGCCGGAAGGCCATTTGCCGTGAAGCCAATGATAGTATCGGGAGATCATGGGGGACAGGATTGGATTGGGAATCCCATCAAGTCGTTTGGAAAGCGTGAAATCTTAACGAGTGTTAGAATATAAATTTCCCGTGAGTGCCGTGAGCGGGCTTGAACCCGGGAACTGTGTCCCGGAACATCTTGAACATGAAGTCCACGTTGCTCTTGGCAATTCTCGCCTGCGCGATCGGTTGCAGCAATCGCCCGGCCACACCCGAACTCGGAACGATTTACAACGCCGCGGCGCGGCAGAGTCACGTGGACCGCAATCCGATCATCGTGATCCCGGGGATTCTCGGATCGAAACTGGTCGAAAGCGCCGATGGCCGGATCGTCTGGGGTCGCTTTGGAAAGGGGGCCATCGACCATGGCTCGGAGGAAGGGATGCGCAGCCTTGCGCTGCCGGTGTCCGCCAACGGGTGGCCGCGCGATGGGGTGAAGCCGGCGGGCGTGCTGAGCGAATTGGAAATCGCGTGGGGCCTGAATTTCCGCTTCAAGGCCTATTCACAGATGCTCGCCGCATTCGGGGCCGGCGGCTACGTTGATCCGGCGCTCGTGGCGACCGACTCGATCGACTATGGAAGCGAGCACTTCACCTGTTTCCAATTTGCCTACGACTGGCGTCGGTCCTGTGCGGAAAACGCGGTCCTGCTCGGCGAGTTCATCGAGGAAAAGCGCCGCTATGTCGCGAAAGAACGCAAGCGCCTCTACGACAGCACCGCACCGGTGAAATTTGACATCAACGCCCACTCGATGGGCGGCCTCATCGCGCGCTATTACCTGATGTATGGTGGCCGCCCGCTCGATGCCAAAGGCGACATGCCGGTCACCTGGGAGGGCGCGCGCCATGTGGACAAATTGATCGTGGTCGGCACGCCGAACGGTGGCTCGGTCTATCCGTTTCATGATATCAAGGAGGGTTTCCGGCTCAGCCCGGTGGTGCCGCGATTCAAGGCCGCGGCGATCGGAACCATGCCTTCGGTGTATGAGCTGCTGCCACCGGAGCCGGATGGCGCGTTGATCGACGAGCACAGTCGGCCGATTCCCTATTACGACGTCGCCGAGTGGGAACGCCGCGGATGGGGACTGCTAGATCCGGCGCACTCCGGTGATCTGGCAGCACTGATGCCCGAGACGCCGGAGCCAGCGGAGCGGCAACGCCGGGCGCGGGAGCACTTGGAAAAACTTCTGCGAAACGCCCGTGCGTTTCATCGGGCCATCAACCGCGAATCCCGCCTGCCGAGCGGTCTCGAACTGCACAGCTTCGCCGGCGATGCGGTGAAAACCGGCAGCCGCGCGCAAGTCTCCGCCGAGGGTGGAATGGAGATCATCGATTGGATCCCCGGTGACGGAAGTGTCACGCGGGCCTCGGTCCTGCGCGACTTGCGACAGCCTGATCAAGCCGCCCGCCGGCTCGTGAGCCCCATCCCTTGGACATCATCGTATTTCGTTTTTACGGACCATGTCAGCATGACGGCAGATCCCGCCTTTGTGGACAACGTGCTGCATTTGCTGCTCGAACGCCCGGATTCCGGGAGATAAAGGATCCATGCCGGGCTGAGTCAGCGGTAGGCCCGGAAATCCTCACGCAGCATGCTGCCGTAGTTGTCATCATAAGGATGCACTTTGCGGGCAGGCTTGCCGTCGCGGACCAGCGGGCGGCCTTCGTTCGCCCATTTGAAAATGGAACCTTCGAGATTCATGGCTTGGGCGTGCCCTGCCTTGATAAGCTTCCGGGCAAGGCTGGACGAACGATAGCCGACCGAACAATAAACCACCACCGGGCGGGCACGGTCGATTTTGGCGAGCACCTGTTCCCCACTCGCCTCCGGATCCACGCGGATCGCTCCGGGCAGATGGCTGACGGCGAATTCCGCAGGTTCCCTGGCATCTAGCAATTGCGGCGGCTTGCGTTCGGGGTCGGCCTGCCAGGCCGCTAGATCCGCAGTGGAAAGCTGGCGGACCTCGTTGAATTTTCTGGCAACCTTGCGGGTCATGGTTTCGAGCTCAGCTTCGGCAGCGGGCGAGCCATCGCAGGCGGCGATCCAGAAAGTTGAAAGAAGGGCTGCCAGACGGAGAATGCCGGTCGTTTTCATAGTGCGGGTTTTTGCTTCTGCGGGTTCACATTCACGACCGGTGTCTTGAGCATGCCGGCGAGGGTTTGCGAGGCGGGAGTATCGAACTCGTCAAGGCCGAGGCGGATGAATTCGGGTTCGTCATTGATGCGGAAGCTGCGGAAAATCCGATCCCAGATCGAGAGTAGCGAAGCGTAGTTGGAATCCGTTTCCACCTGCCAGCGCGAATGATGGACCTTGTGCATGTAAGGCGTGACGATGAACCAACGCAGCACACGGTCCCATTTCGCGGAAACGCTGATGTTGGCGTGGTGGAACTGGACCACGGCGAACATGAGGACTTCGTAAAGTGCGAGTTGTCCGATGCTTGCGCCTAGCAGAATGATCAGCGGGACCCGCAGGATCGACGACATCACAATCTCTCCAGCGTGGAAGCGGCTGGCGGTGGTGACGTCCATGTGCGGATCCGAGTGATGGACGCGGTGGAAGCGCCAGAGGAACGGGATGCGGTGGTTGATGCGGTGCCAGAAATAGGTCCATGCGTCTAGCAGGAGCACGGCGGTGAGCCATTCCACCCATGTCGGAAGCGTCAGCAAATGCAGCAGCCCGAACTGGTGGCTCGCCGACCAGGCCGCCGCCGACCACCACAGACTGACGAAAACGAGGGTGGTGACGATAGCGTTCAGGAACGTCAACGTGATGTTCCGAAAACCATGGCGGGCACGTTCCCGGCCTTTTGGAAATGCGAAGAACGGGTGGACAGTCTCCCAGGCCAGCAGGGTCGCCAAGAAGAGAACCGCCATGATCGGACGCAGCTCGGGTATGGAAATGGATGAAATAGCGGACATGACGCGCCGGAAGGTGGCATCGCCGCAGGCGAATTCAAGGTGATGCCATGCGACTGCGGAATGAGTTCGCGGTGCAAAGGATGAGGACGGTGGGATTCATGGACCAGGGATCAAGAGGCATGGCCTGCGGGTTTTGCCTCATGGCTTTCCAACGCCCCGGTGCAACTGCTCCCTGCTCCAGCGGTGCAGCCCAGGCAGTGGCTGCCGGTGAGGATCGGTTGCGCGGCCATCGCCTCAGGAGTGACATCCCAGAGGTAAAGTGGTTCGCCCTCGCTGCGCTGTTGCATTCGAAGCATTTGATTGAAGTCACAATCGAAGACTTCGCCATCGTAGCCGATGTTGATCGTGCTGCGGCACATCAGCCCAGCGACGGTTGCCGGGTTAAAACTGTCAGCCAGTAGGTCCATGTAGGAATCCCACTGCCCGTGCTCGCGGAGATCGACGGCGAAGCGGGCGATGGGAAGATTCGTGATGGCGAAAAGCCGCGTGAAAACGATGCCGTAACGGGCATTCAGCTCCACCTTGTAGTCGGCTTCGAGTTCCGCCTGATCGGGAGGGAGTTTCGCGCCGATGGGATTGTAAACGAGCGTGAGCGGAAGTGCGGTCCCGTAGCCGACGGCGTTGAGCTTCTTCAGTGCGGAGATGCTTTTCTGAAACACTCCATCGCCCCGCTGGGAGTCGACGTTGTCCTCAAGGTAGCACGGCAGCGAAGCGACAACTTCCACTTGATGTTTCGCCAGGTACTCTGGCAGATAGGCGTGGGATTTTGTCTCGATGATCGTGAGATTATTCCGGTCGATGACATGGGAACCAACGGCACGGGCGGTTTCCACGAAGTATCGGAAAAACTCGCTGAGCTCCGGAGCGCCGCCGGTGATGTCCACGGTTTTCGGCAGGTATTCCCGGATCCATGCGCCGACCTTGTGCGCGACCTCCTCCGTCATCATCTCGGTGCGGGTCGGGCCGGCATCGACGTGGCAGTGGGTGCAGGTCTGGTTGCACTTGCGGCCGACGTTGATTTGCAGGGTTTCAAAACGACCCCGGATGAGCGGTGTCCGGTGTCCGGTGAGTTTCTGCTGGAAGAGGTTCATGAAAATGGGGCGATGGACCGGTAAGCTGGAAGTTTGGTTGTCGATGGAAGTTGATCAAGGCGATCCACGGTCTTGCGGCAGGATGTTTGCGAGAAAAACGCATCACAACAGGCGGATTCCAGCAGTTCACCGTGACCTTTGTCCGCGCACAGGCAGGCGACCCAGTCGGTGACGCGGCGGGCCTGGTCGAGATTGTGGGTGACCAGCACGACGCAGCGGGACGCTCTCATGGCGAGAATTCGTTCCTCAATGGCCTCGGTGGCCTTGGGGTCGAGGGCACTGGTGGGTTCATCCATGAGGATGACCTCGGGGTCGAGGGCGAGGGTGCGGGCGAGGCAGAGTCGCTGCTGCTGGCCGATGGAGAGGCGCAGCGCGGAGTCGTGCAGGCGGTCCTTGACCTCGTCCCAGAGGGCGGCTTCGCGAAGCGAGGATTCGAGCAGGTCGGCGCGTTCTGATTTGCGCAGCCGGCGCAGGCGAACGGCACCGAAGAGGACGTTCTTGGCGTTGGTGGTGGGGAAGACGACAGGTTGTTGGAAGATCATGCCGATGCGCTGGCGCAGGGCGTCGGGATCGACATCGGGGCTTTGGATGTCATGGCCGTGGAAACGGATTTCGCCTTGCACGCGGTAGCCGGATTGGAGTTCGAGCATGCGGTTGATGGCGCGCAGCAAGGTGCTTTTACCGGCACCGGAAGGGCCAATGATGCCGAGCACCTGGCCATGCCGGGCTTGGAGTGAAATGCGGTCGAGGATGAGCCTGCCGCGAGCGGTGACGGTCAGGCCGCGGATGTCGAGGACGGGATCAGGCATGGTCGGCGGCATTGTGAAGTTTGCGGCGCAATGGAATTGCAAGCAGCGCTGGCAGGGAAACGAGAGCGACGAGGACAAGGGCGGCACCCCACAGATTGGCGCGGCTGGCATCTTGGAATGAATCCTGGGCGAGAACGAAGATGTGGTAAGGCAATGCGAGCACGGGTTGCTCGCGGATGCCGGTGGGGATGGTGGCCCCGGAGAAAACGGCAGCGACAAAGAGGATGGGTGCGGTTTCCCCGGCGGCGCGGGCAAGGCCGAGCAGCATGCCGCTGAGCAGGGCGGCGGCACTCTGTGGAAGAATCACGGCGCGGATGATATGGCCGCGGTGCAGGCCTAGAACGGCCGCGGCATCGAGCTGCCCGCGCGGCAGGCTCCCGATGCGGTGGGCAAGCATGACGGCGGCGGTGGGAACGATCATGATCCCCAGCAGGATGCCCCCGGCGAGCCAGGATTTCCCCCAATCCATGAGGCGGGTGAAAAGGATGAGTCCGAGGATGCCGAGGAGAATGGAGGGCACGGCATTGAGGAGGTGGAGGAAAAAGCCGAGGGAGCGTGCGGCGCGGCCGCCAGGCGCCAGCAGCCACGCGCGGGTGATGCCAAGCGCGGTGGCGAAAGGCAGGGCGACGAGCGCAGCGGTGATGAATAGGATCAAAGTGCCGGTGATTTGCCACAAGATGCCCCCGGAAACTCCGGCTTCGCGGGTTTCTTCGGTCAGAAATCCCAGGGAAATCGCTCCAGCGCCGCGGGTCACGAGCACGACGGCGAGTGCGGCGGCCAGCAGCAGAACGCCAATGGCGGCGGTGCCGGTGGTGAGTGCGGCGAGAAGTTGGAGAAACTTTTTCATGGCTGGATCGGATTTCGCTGGAGCAGCAGGTTTCCGAACGAGACGAACACGGTGGTGAGGACGAGCAGGATGATGCCGAGGGTGAGGATGGCACCCCAGTGGAGCGGGTCGCCCATGGCGATGTGGGTTTCCGGGCCGCCGAGTTTGCTGGTGAGGGTCTGGCCGGGCTCGATGAGGGGGGCGAGGTCGAGAAAGGATTCGGGCAGGCGGTTGTCGAGGCGGCCGATGATGAGGAAGACTGCGATGGTTTCGCCCAAAGCGCGGCCAAGACCAAGCAGGGCGGCGCCGATCATACCGGGCCAGGCCTGCGGGAGAACGATGCAGCGGATGGTTTGGGCGCGGTTGAGCGCGAGGCTGCGGGCGGCGAGACGCTGGGCGACAGGGACGGCCCGCAGGGAATCTTCGGCAAAGGTGGTGACGGTGGGCAGGATCATCACAGCGAGCAGCACTGCGGCGGTGAGAAGCATGTCGCCGCTGAGTGGCTCGAAGGATGCGAGGCGGTCGGCCATCCAGGTGCGAAGGAAGAGGATGCCTAGCAGGCCGTAGATCACGGAAGGAATCGCGGCGAGGAACTCGACGGCGGCCTTGGCCCACGGCCGCAGAGGCTGCGGCAGCCATTCGGAAATGAAGATGGCGGTGGCGAAGGCGACGGGCGCGGCCAAGGCGAGGGAGATCAACGCTACGACGCCGCTGCCATAGATCATGGCCAGCGCGCCGAAGCGCTGGTGGCGGTAAAACCATTCGCCACTGGTGAGCATTTCGCCGCCGTGGGCGCGGATGGCGGGCCATGCCTCGCGTAACCAGAGGATGAGCGCGAAGCCGACAAGTGACAGGAAAAGGGATGCCGTGGCGAGGCAGGCGAGCGTAGTCGCATCGGGCACCCGGCGGCGGTGCCATGTCACGGTTTCCGTCATGTCATGGGGTGGCGGCGAGGGTTTCCGTTGGCGGGAGGTAGCCGTGTTTTTTCACGATTTCATGTCCTCGCGGGGATAAAATGAAGTCGATCAATTGCTTGGCCGCACCCTGGGGCGGAGAATTGGTGATGAGCCAAAGGGTACGGTTGAGAGGGTAGCTGCCGTCGGCGATGTGCTCCGCGGTGGGCGCGATGGGTTTGCCGTCGGCACCGGTGATGGCGAGGGCGTGGATGGTTTGCCATCGACCCATGAGGCGGAGAGTTGGGAAATGGCTCCCCGGGTGGCGGCGACCTTGGTGCGGGCTTCCTCGTTGGCACCGACCTCGGGGTGGGCGACTGGCGGTGCATTTTCGGCTTTGCCGTAGAGCCAGATCGCGAACACCTCCCAGGTGCCGCGACCGGGCTCCTTGTTGAAGAAAGCGATACGGCGATCGGGGCCGCCAAGGGATTTCCAGTTGGTGGTCTTGCGTTCGTAGATGCCCTGCATTTGCTCGCGGCTGATTGTTTTCACGCCGCCTTGCCAGACGTCGTGGGAAACGATGAACGCCAAGGCATCCTCGCCGATGCGCTGAGGAGTGAAACGGATCGAGGGATACTTTTTTTGATCGGCCTCATTCAATGGTCGCGAGGACATTGCGACATCGGCGCGGCCTTCGCCAAGGGCATGGATGCCGCCGGAACTGCCGCCCGTGGTGTCCACGCGGATGGTGAGGCCGGCTTCCTTGCGGAGGATTTCCGCGGCTTCGGCGACAACGGGGTTGACGGTGGTGGACCCGGTGACCCGCAGGGTTTCGGCAGAGGACAATGCCGGCATCGCGGCCACCAGAAGGGAGCTAATCATGAGGATCGATCTCATGTCAGGAGTGTTTGTTTCCGTCAGTCGGCCTTTCCCTTCGAGTTTAGAAGATCGCGAACAGGAAAGGCGGCCCGGATACAGGATTCGGACGCCGCTCCCGCGAGGGGCAGCGCTGGGGTTTCTCAGACCGGATTTCGATGTGATTTTGATCATGGGCTTTAGCAGCAGGAAATTCCATCTCCGCCGGTGCGGCATGCCGCGGCTTCAGTGGTCGCGTTGTAGTCGTGGCCTTTGGTTTCCCTCGGGTGGCGCTCACGGATGCCGAAGCAATCGAAGGGTTTGGCGTCTTCAAGCGGAATCGGATTCAAAGGTTCGACGAAGGCGAAGTGCTCGCGGTAGGGCGGGTGCTGATAGAGATTGAAGGTTTTGTCGCAGACGGCGTAGCGCTTGCCGCGCTCGAGGGCGTGGCCGTCATCGTCGAGGACTTTGAGAAAAGGTCCCTTGTAAATGACCGCCTGGTTGCGCTCGAAACACGGGCCTTGCTTGCCCTTCCACGCTTGGATCGTGACGGAACGGAACTCGATTCCTTCAACGGTTTGCCACGGAGCGTCGTCGCGCTTGAGGATCTCGATGCCGTAGAATCCGGCTTCTGCGAATGCTGCGAGGAAACCTTCCTCGGTATAGGCTCCGCTGATGCAACCGCTCCAGAGGTAGGGGTCGTTCTGGAGGTGGACGGGGATTTCCACGTCGGAAACGATGTCTGAAATCACGGCCCGACCGCCTTTTTTCAGGACGCGGAAGATTTCCTCGAAGAGCTGGCGTTTGAGGTGGGTTTCGACGAGATTGAGCACGCAGTTGGAAACGACGACGTCGATGCTGTCGGTGGCGATGAGCGGTTGTTTGACCCGGAGTTCGGCTGCGAGGGTATCGGCTGCCAGGTAAGCGTTGGCGCTGGAGATCGGATTTTTGCGAAGCTCCTGATCGAGGATTTCGAGATCAAGCGCGAGGTCCTGGATGCGGCCCTTGCGGAACTCGACGTTGGCGTGGCCGATTTTTTCCGCGACGATGGGTGCATTGCGGCGGGCGACTTCCAGCATGTCGTCGGTCATGTCCACGCCTGTAACCTTGCCGTTAGGCCCGACGACCTGGGATGCGATGAAGCAGATTTTTCCGGTGCCGGAGCCGAGGTCGAGCACGGTTTCTCCGGGATGGAGGTGCTTCGACGGATCGCCGCAGCCGTAGTCTTTCTCGACGACTTCGGCGGGAATCGCCTTGAGGTATTGAGGATCGTAATCGACCGGACAGCAGAGCGTGGCTTCGGGTCTGGCGGCGGCCGCTGCATAGCGCTCGCGGGTGGCGGATTCGGACGTTGGAGGGGACGGAGGGGTCATGATGAAAAGTGTCTTCCCGGAAGAGTCGCCCGAGGATGGATCCGAATTAACAAATCATTGCGATTTTTTAGGGTTGCGGGGAATCAGGCTCGGCCGGGACAGCGCTTTCACCAGCAGCTTTCAGGATTTCCGCTGGATCAAGGCGGGACTTGTAGTCTGGATTCACATGGGCGAAGCGGATGATTCCGTCGCGACCCACGATGAAAACGGCTGGATGGGGCAGCAGGTGATGATTTTGGCCGGAGGCCGCCTCCAGATCTATCTGATAGTCGCTTTTGTATTTCGCGACGAGTTCGTCAGGAACCTTGAAAGTGATGCCGAAGGCTTTGGCGGCTAGTTTGGAATCCTCCGCGTGGGCGTTCATGGAAAGTACGATGGCGACAGCAACAGGAATGAGGTGTTTCATGACGGATTGTTTCAGAATCTGGGTTGGGAATCGTTCTTCAAGTGTTCGAAAATTCGCTTTTTCACCTCAGGCGGAAGTTGTGCGCCCGATAGGTTGTCGTGCGCATCGTCGCGTTCGCAAGCGCGAACGAGTTCACGCAATCCTCGAAACTGTCTCGGCAGGTGGCGGCAAATGCCGCACAACATGAGGTGAAATCTCAAACGAAGCGACTGGCCGGTGGTGAGTTTTCGATCCAATTGCGCGGAACACAGTTCGAAGGCGTCCTTGCAGGAAAGGCCAAGTATCTTGGGGAGCGGCCCCAGCACGGCATGCGATACCCGATAGCTGACAGGCGGCGGCGGATGTGGTGCGGACTTCATGGCTGGATCCCGTGTTCCTGAAGGCAGCTGCGTAGCCGCTGGCGGGAGCGGGTCAGGAGTACTGCGGCACTGCCCGCAGTCACTCCTGCGGCGGAAGCGGCGGAGGAAACATCGAGCCCATCCACTTCGCGCAGCGTGAACAAGGTCCTCAGACGTTCCGGCAGTTTGGATAGGCAGTCACGGATCCATTCCAGCGTCTCTTGTTGGCAGGCGATTTGGTCGGGGGTATTGGCCAGCATTTCGAGCCCGTAGTTGGGATCGACTTTCCACGAACCATGGGAATCGAACAGGGAGTCGAGCGTGTCGCTTGCGTCGCCCGGATCCAAGCTCTGGTTCGTGGGTGTCCGCTTCAATTTCCTGAAATAGTCGATCACTTTGAATTTCATGATGCCGATCAGCCAAGAACTGATATTCGAGCGGCCGTCAAAACTGCCAATCCGCTGCCAACCGGCGCTCAAACAATCCTGCACCAAATCCTCGGCCACATGATGGTCTTTCACCCGCGAAAGCGCGAATCGGTATAATGAATCAGCGTGTTGCATCAAGTCTTCGATTCGAGGGTCGTTCACAGGCGTCTGGATAAGCTGAGTGTGCGACGCCGCGATGGGTAGTCGTATTCCAATCGAGTTCATTAACGGTGATTCTCACGACTGTCCGCCACAATTGCAGGCCATCATTACCCGGATCGATAGCCTGCGGCTGGAATACGAGTGCGGTGAGGACAGCGCTTTGCTGGGGTACCCGGATGGACCAAAATCCACTTGCGATTTTGCCACGCTACACAAAGCGGCTCGTGGGCGACCTTCCAACTCATTGAAAACGAGTGGTACACCCGAAGGGACTCGAACCCCTAACCTTCTGATTCGTAGTCAGACGCTCTATCCAATTGAGCTACGGGTGCCTTGCGACAGGCGCGGGGCGGAAAGAAGCCGACTTTTCCGCCTGCTGTCAAGGAAATCGGCGGGAAATGATCTTCAGCCATGGACGCGGAGACGCAGTCCATGTAGCGTCGCCGCATGGAACATCGGGTGGAGATGTGGAAAACGCTGCGCCGCGGAGTCACGCTCCTGGCCATCATTGCTGGCACCTGGTTCCTCGTGGTGCGGCCCATCGAGCGCGCTCTGGCAGGCACGAAGACCAGCGTCGAGCGCGGCCTCCAGCAAGTCCTCGCCGCGGTCACCAACACCGACACCCGCATCGTCGAGGGCCGCGCGGAAATCGTCGGGACCGCGGAGATTTCCGAACTCGCGCTTTTGGAAATGCGGATGAGCGCCACGCGCACCATCGAGAAGTCCGACGAGTTTTCCGGCATCATCCCGCTGGGCACCAAGCGGCTCATCGTCCGCGGCCATTACACGGTGAAGGGCGGCTACCGGCTCAAGGACGGCGTCTCGCTGCGGATGGAAAACGGCAAACCCGTCGCCCGATTTCCCAAGCCGGAAATCCTCTCCGTCGAGCTCATCGACTTCGATGTCCTCAATGAGGACAGCGGCTGGCTGAACAAAGTCCAGCCCGCCGACCGAGCCCAGATCCTCCGCGAACTGCGTGAGCAAATGCGCGAAGAGGCGGAAAAAAGCGGGATGCTCGATACCGTCGAGGGCACGATCCGCACCCGCCTGCGCGACCTGCTCGGCGCGGACAACGTCACCGTCGAGCAAACGCTGCCTTAACGCGCCGGCTTGGGAAGCGGCTCGTCACCGAGGATTTTATCCAGATCCGCCACCCGCTCCCACGGGCAGCGCTTGCGTTGGTATTTCTTCCAAACCACGTCGCGCAGTGCGCGCCAGACTTCTTCAGAGGGCGGCTTGAGGTCCGTCCATGTCGGGTTCCGCTTCTCGGTCGTCGTCATGATCGTCCATCGGATGCCGAGATAATTCGCCCGGTAGAAGACCTTGCCTTCGTCGGTGTTTTCAAACCATTCGTGACTTTCCATGGCCGCAGCGTGGCGCGGCGGCGGGGCGGAGACAAGTGGCGAATCCGCCCCCCGGATTGACAACGGCAGACCGGAACAGCATCGTCCGCCGATGAATTCCGAGAAACCCGCGGCGCGCCTGCCCGTTTTCACCTTGTCCTGCTGGGCCTTGGGATTGATGGCATTCTCGCAGTTGTTGGTGGCGGGGCTGGCTCTGGCGACCCGCTTCGAGGACTCACGCGAGGTGCGCACGGTGATCAAGGAAGTCCCGAAATGGGTCGTCGTGCGGGTTCCCGCCGCCGGGACCGAGCCGGATCCGGCGGCTGCAGTCGTTTCCCGGCCACCGCCGGCCGTGGTGGCTCCGCCGCCGTTGCCCGCACCCACGCCGGTAGCCGTCCCCAAAGTGGACGACCCGAGGTCCGAGCGGCTGATCAAGGAAGCCCGCAAAGCCATCGTCGCCGGTGACATGATGGCGGCGATCGCGAAGCTCGAGGACGCGCTCACCCAATCCAAGGACGACCCGAACGTGCATTACGAGCTCGGCCGCGTCCACGAGCTGATGGGCGTCTTCGACACCGCCGCCGCCCATTACGAGAAGGTTTTCCAAATGGGTGCCTCCCAGGCCGGCGCGCTTTACGAACTCGCCGCCGGCAAACTCCGCGACGGCTTCGACAAGCCCGAGGCCATGCTTGGCAAGCTCGCGCTCGGCCGCGTCCGGATTTTCAAGGATCCGAATAACGAGGCGGGCGAACTGGTGGTCCTGAGCATCCCGGTCCAAAAGGCTCCGGGTGAGGAAATCGACCTCGCCGACCTCGGGGTTTCGGTTAGTTTTTTCAACCGCACCTCCAAGGGCGAGATCGTTTTGCTCGAAGACAACTCGTGGGTCCGCGAGAAGGACAAATGGGTGACGGGAGCCTTTGATTGGGCGGGCGGCGAGGAAACCACCCGGATGACCTACGTGGTCCCGAAACAGGACGCCCAGACCGAGCACCTGTTCGGCGAGCGCTCGTACTACGGCCAGGTCGTTTCCCTGATGTACAAGGGCGAGATCCTCGACGTCCAGGCATGGCCGCGCGACCTCGCCGCGCGCATCTCCAACCAACCCGCGACCCATCATGGCGATTCGCTGCTGCCGGAGTTCCAGGACTCGCTGCCCCTTGATCTCGATCCGACCCTGCTGTTGCCGCCGCCGACCCAGTGATTTCACCCAGCCACATGAATTCCGCTCCCGACGAACGTCTGCTAGGTGAATACCGGCTCAAGGAACTGCTCGATGAAAACCCGCTCTCGCGGACCTGGCTTGCGGAACAGGTTTCCGTCGCCCGCCTCGTCCTTGTCGATGAACTCCGCGAAGACCAGCCGGCCAATCGGGAAATTTTCCTCGCGGACGTCCGCGCCAAGGCCGCCGTCGATCATCCGCTGATCGGCTCCGTGTATGAGGCCGTGGCCGAGGACGGGCTGTGTTTCTACGCCCACGAACTCCTTCCCGGCGTCACCCTCGCCGAGCGGGACCGTGCCGGTGAACCCTTCCTCCCCGCCCGCCTCACCCACCTGCTGCGGCGCGTGGCCGAAGCCCATCTCCAACACGAAACCCTCGGCCAGTCCACCTCACCTCTGGACCTTGACGCCGTCTATCAGGACGAGCACGGCGTCATCCGTTTGAAAAATCTCGCCATCGCCGGCCTCCGCACGGAAGACCAATCCATGCGCGACGTGGCCCACCTCGGCCATGTTCTCATCCCGCTCGTCGCTCACGACCAACCGGGCACCACCCGCGTGTTGACGTTGCTCGGCTGGATGCGCGGCGAGGGCCTGGAAGGGCCGATCACCTGGGGCCAGGTCCGCGATTTCTGCATGCAGATCGAACACCAGCTCGCCGATCCGCTGTCCATCCTCACCCCCACCCAACACGGTGCCGGTGCCGGAAAAAAGCAACCGGTCGCACTCATCGCCCTCGCCACCGGGCTCTTCCTGCTGGGGGTCGTCGTCATCGCCGTCAAAATGCGCCCGCCCGCCCCGTCGGCCCCGCCGCGCGCGGCCCTGCCGGAACCGGTTGCCATCGCCGCCGGCACGCATCCCACGCCGGATGGAATCGATGAAGCCCTGCCCGCCTTCCGGATTTCCGCGAATGAAATCACCATCGGCCAATACGCTGAATTCCTCGACACCCTCCAGGTGCTGGCCAAGGAGCAACGCGAGAAGACCTTCGATTCCGCCAACCAGCCACCCTCGAAAGTCTCCCACGAACCGACCGATTGGCCCGCCCTCCTCGCCGCCGCCAAAGCCAACAGCCTCTGGCAAAACCTCCCGGTCACCCTCGACTCGCCCGTCGTCGGCGTCGATTGGTGGGACGCGGCTGCTTACGCCGAGTGGAAAAAAGCCCGCCTGCCGACCCAGGAAGAATGGTTCGCCGCGCTCAGCGTGGAAGTCAAAGTCCCGGCCGCCCTGCAACCCGGCCCGTTTGCCCCCGTCACAGCC
>JBGSOI010000244.1:0-10736 GCA_041739215.1 Akkermansiaceae bacterium | reverse complement strand
CGGCGGCGGAATTTCTCGATGTCGCCGCGGCGGATCGCGTCGATGAACTCGTTGGTGAATTTCTCGCAGGTCAGATAGATCACGCGTGATCCTGGCTGGCGGCGCAGCAGCTCGTGGCCGATCGCCTGCATGAGGTGGGTCTTGCCGAGACCCGGACCGCCGTAGATGAATAACGGATTGTAACCGATGCCGGATTTCTTCGCGACCGCCTCACAGGCGGCATGGGCGAACTGGCTGTTAGCTCCGACCACGAAACTGGCAAACGTGTGCGCCGGATTGAGGCCGGCCGCCTTGGTGCGCTTGTCCAGCGCCTCGCCCTCAAGCGCCGCAGCCTTGGTGGGGCGGGCCTGCGAACCGGCGTGGTTCGGCTGGCCGCCCTCAGCAATGTTAGAAGCCTCGCTCTCGCCGCTGACGACGATCCGGACTTCCCGCACTTCGTCAAAAACACCGGTCACCGCCATGGTGAGTTCGGGCAGGTAGTTCGTCTCGATCCATACCTGATGGATCTCACCGGGAACCGAAATCGAACCGACGCCATCCTCGACTCCCTGCCAGCGCGCGGCCCGGAACCAGCGCTGGAACGCGTCGTTGCTAACCATCGCACGCAGCGCTTCGCAGACATCTTCCCAGCCGCCGGGTTGCACCGGAAATTCCTCAAAGCCATCCACTCGTTCCTGCGTTGCCACTTCCTCCGGTTCCATTGGTTGATAATCTTGAAAAACTTTGAAAAATGCCGCGCGGTTCGCACTCCCTCCGAGTTGCGCAATGCGGCGAGGTGGAAAGCATGCGCACCCCGGACGGTCCCCGGAAAAGCTTTTTTCGGGCATCTAACCATTGCTCGGGACAAGCCGTATTCCACAAGCGTTCCACGCGGCGTTTTTTTATACTCTTGACCCCGGATTACTTCACTTTTCCAAAGCATCGATGAAAACAATCCGCCGTGTCCGCCAGATGCGCTTGAAATAGAATCAGTCGCGATGTGACGATACCGTCGCATGAATTTTTGCGGTCATTCTGCCTAGCGGCAGGCACGCCCCCAGCAGCGTAATCGCCGCGTTAATCGGGTAAAACCAAGGGTCTGCGATTTTCGGGCGACTCTCGAGCAACCAGTTGGCAAGATCATTGGCTCCGAACGAGGCGAGCAACTGGCGCAACTCCGGGCGCACCCAGGCAACGATGAGGATGGAAACGAGCACTCCGGCGACAAGACCGTTCAAGCTGCGCCTGCCCGGCAAAATCGCGGCGACGAGAATGCCCAACAGCGGGCCGTAGGTGTACGCGACCATCCCGAACGCCAGATCGATGAGATTCTTGTTCTCACTCTTCGCATACCCCCCGGCCAGCAGGATGGCGACCCCGGAAAGCACCGCCGCCCAGACCACGACCATCATTCGCGAGCGGAAGACCATGATGGTGCCGTGGCCTTCCTTCTCAAGCTTCTCGCGGCCGTACCAAGCGGAGAGCGAAGTTTGCGACAGCGCCGCAAGCACGGAGTCCAGACTGGAAATCGCGGCAGCGAAGGCCCCGGCCAGGATCAGGCCTGTCAATCCGGGAGGCAGCACCGTGGTGATCCACACGGGGAAGACGAAATTCGCGTTCTCCGCGAACTTCGCGGCCTCGTCCGGGCTCAGGCCTTTCGTGTGATACCACGCGAACAAGCCGGCTCCCACCGCCAGCATCAACAGGGTGGTGACCAGCGAGACGCTGCTCCAGATCACCGCCTTGCGGGCGTCCTTTTCACTGCCGCAGCAGAAAATCCGCTGGGCGTTGAGCTGGTCCGTGCCGAAAGCGGCAAGGTTCTGGAAGGGCATCGCGATGACTCCCACCCAGAAAGTGTAGTTGAGCAGCGGACTGTCCCACGGCGGCGTGAAATCCAGAATCCGCATCTTGTCGATGGACCCGTCCGGCCCGGCGTTGCGGTTGATTTCCACAATCGAATCCCAACCGAGATGGCCCACCAGCCAGCCGAACGCCAGCAAACCGCCGAAAATGAAAATGCAGAACTGGATCACATCCGTCCAGATCACCGTCCGCATCCCCCCCATCAACGTCCAGATGACAGCGAACGCGCCAATCATCAGGATGCAGACTTCCATCCGGATTCCGGTCACAGTCGTCAGGATGATCGCCGTCACCAGCACCCGCACGCTCTGCCCGAGAATCGCTCCGAGCGAAAACAAGCCGGTCACCAACCGCCGCACGCCTTCGCCCAACTTGGAACCCATGTAGTCATACGGGCTGTAAATCTCTTCCTTGAAATACAGCGGCACCAGCCAGTAGCCCACCGCAAAGCGTGCGATGATCGAGCCGATCCCCCACTGCAGATAGGTCCAATCGCCATTCATCGCATAGACGCCGCCGGGCACGCCGATGAACGTCAGCGCGCTGATTTCCGTGGCGATCATCGACCCGCTCACCGCCCACCACGGCAGCGAGCGCCCGCCGAGGAAAAAGTCACGGATCGTCGCATTCTTGCCGCTCAGCGCGTGGCCGATCCAGGTGGTGAGCAACATGTAGCCGATGACGACGGCCCAATCCAGGTTGGTGAAATGTGTCTCGATCGCGCCCAGCAACATGCGGGCACGCTATCCTCCCGCGGCGGCGAGCCAAGCGCCAAGTAGGACTCTTCTATTTCCCTTTCTGCTTCTCCCAACTTGCGCGCCAGCCCTTGACGATTTCCCGATAGGCCGGATCACGGATCTGCCCGATGGCCGCCGCGGATTTCTCCGGATCGTTGAAAACGTGGAGGTTGATTTGCGAATACTCGGCCAGCGCGCGGTCGCGCCAAAATCCGTCGTCCATTTCCTGGATCCAGTTCCACGCCTCCTCCGGCGACTTGCGGATGTAAGGCTCCACGCCGCGGTGAAACATTTCGGTCGTTTCCTCGCGCGGCGGCAGGTTCACCGCCCACCCGGCCATCTCCACGGGATCGACTTTCTCACGCATGATCATTACAGCTCGCGAGGTTTCCCCTTTGTCGAGGAGCTGCCATTGTTCGTGTTCGACAAGGTGATCCAGCGCGGCTTGCAAGATGGCCGGATTCCCGCCGTGAGAGCTCAAAAGCGCTTTGGCAAAGCCGTCGCGGTTGTCCTCCGGAAGTGAGGCGATTTCGGCGGTGACCGCTTCCGCGGATGCATATCGCGAGTTATCGGAAAACCTCGCAGCCAGGATCGAGGTGTAAAAACAGCTCAACGCGGGCCCCGCGCTGCCGAGCTTTGCCATCAGCTCGTCCTTCGGGAGTTGCTCTCCGACCGCGCTTGAAAAGTAGCGGTCGATTCCGTCAAAGGTCATTCCCTCGCTCTCCTTTTCCGGCAGCAGATCAAGGATTTTCGTTAGGAACTCCGGATCCTTTGCCCGGGCCGAAGCCCTTCCCAGGACTTTGGTGAAATCATCTCCCGTCATCCCGCGGAGATAGGTGAAATAGAGATTCCGATCCTTGGCGAAGAGCAACGCTCCGAACCACGCTTCCAACAGCAGCGAACTTTCCAGAACCCCGGGCTTGCGATCCTGAATCAACTTCAGGACATCTTCGGATCGATCCACGAACACCTCGGAGAATGCGCTCCCCCTTGCTCCATTTTTTCGCGGCGATCGCATCCCACGCCGCCTGATAGTCGGCGGCCTTCATGGCGGTGGTGCGGAGGCCATCGCGTCCTTGATCTCCCGGGAAAATCCACCGCTTTTCAATTTGGTCAGGATCCGCTCGCCGCCGGTTGAGCCTTCCATTCGCCCGATGATTCCGGGCAACGCATGCGCGGCGGACTTCGGATCCAACGCCGCGAGCAATTCCTCCCGCCGCCTGACCGGCCATTCCTTGCCGAGATACTGACCCGCCTGATAGTCTGCGAAGAGCGCCGGGGAGTTTTCCTTGATCTGTTCGATTTCCTCTAACGATACGCGTTTGCCCAGATCCCGGAAAATGACCGGGGCCAGGGAATTGACGAGATTCCCGGTTCCGGAAAGCGCGTCCATCAGTGCCGGCAGTCCGCGCTTTTCGAGGAATTCCGCCAGCAATTTCTGGAAATCCGCCGCCGGATCGGGGGAGACCGGCAGGGTTTTGCTCAACTCATTGAAGCGATCCGACAGCGAACCCTTGGCCGGGGAGTTGGAAGATTTCGAATTGTCCTTCTGTTTCTGCACAAAGGCATCTAGCAATTCGGCTCCGTCCGCCGGAGTCACCTTGGCAGGCGGGGATTCCTGCACGCGGCCCGCGACTGGAGCGGGCCGCGCATCCCGGTGTTGCGCAATCCACCCGGAGGTTCCGCCGATCATCGCTATCAGGAGATAGGAAATCTTAAGCATGTCCCGTGACCTATCAGGACGCGGGGAATCCGTCACCTGCAAAATCCGCCCTCTGGCACAAAAGCCTCCATCAGGAATCCGCGGTGCGGCCAGTATTTCAAGAATTGCCAAGCTGCGGGTGCGGACGCGGACCTTCCGATAGATATTGCCGGGGTGGAAGGCGAAGGTCGCTGGCGACGCCCGGAACTGTTGATGACCCTGCGGGCTTTGCGGTGCGCCGTCAACTCGCGGCCACCGCCAAAAACAGTTTCACCGGTCGTGTTACCTCCCGGAGCGGATGGACCAAGAAAGGGATGTCACTGCCAAACATCGCGGCAGCCACCACAACCTAACAAAACACTACGAAAGACATCAGCCATGAAAAACACACGCAACACCATCGCCCGCATCGCCACCGCTGCCGTCGCCCTGATCGCCAGCGCTATCACCGCCAATGCCGCCAACCGCACGTTGATCCTTCTCCAGGAAAACAGCAGCGGATCCTCCTACCTCGAAGGTTTCCTCAACGGCCCTGCCCAGACCGCCGCGGATGCCATCGTCGACCGGTTCGTGGAAAACGGCGAGGCCGCCAAGTTCCAAGCGCTCGCCGCCGGCCGCTATCAGCGCTTCATCAATCTATCCGATACCCAGTGCACCCGGGCGAATCTCCTGACCCGCCTCATCCAGCAGTCCAAGGACGGCTTCGTGACGGACCTCGCGATCCTCGGCCACGGCAACACCGACACGCTCTCGCTGCACAACGAGGTCCTCACAGGCTCCCCGACATTCCCAACAACCCGGACCGACCACATCCGCGGCCTGCTCACCGAAGCGCGGCGACGCGAGAACAACCCTAGCTTCCAGTTCAAGCTGCGCCTGGTCCACATGTGCAACTGCTTCGGCGGCACCTTGAACGACGACTGGGTCGCCATCGGCGCGAAGGTCTCCGTAGGTGCCCCGCTGATGGACTGGATGCCCGAACCGATGAACACCTTCTTCTGGGACGACTTCGTCAAAAACGACAAGCGCGTTGCTCAGGCGGCTGCCGATTCCCTCGCCGCCACCCGCGTGATCTGGCAGTTCGTGCCCGGCTACACCACGGTCAATCCGGCCATCGGGCTGAACAAGCTTCAGGAAACCCAACAACGGGTGACGGGCAACGGCAACCTGATCTTCAAGGACGAGTTCCAACTTGCCCTCAACGAGCAACGCACGATCACGGTCCGGGCCAACCAAACCCATAACTTCCCGATCTATCTGGTAGCGGGCCAGCGCTACACCTTCTCGGCCGGCACGAGTGACACCTGGAGCAGCGGCTTCGCTCCCTTCACCCGGACCATCAATGCCAACGGCTTTGCTCCCGGACCGCTCGACGGTGGCCGCCGCCTGTCATCCGCCAACATGATGACCCTCGTCGGCGAACGCTTCACCCGCCGCAACAGCAGCCCGTTGAACTTCATCGGCGGCAGCGGTTTCAGGATCGGCACCTCCCGCACCATCACCGCCGGCGGCCATGGATTCCTGAACCTCTATGCCAACGACAACCTCCTCGCCTACGGCGACAACTCGGGAACCATCGCCGTCACCGTCCGCCGGATTCCGTAACAGATCGGCAAGCGGATGCTTCAACAAAAGGTGCTCCTTCTGACCGGGGAGCACCTTTTTTCTTCAAAACCTCCGGCCTGACAATTTCACGAAAGCAAAAGCCGGGATCCTCCCCTCCGGTGCCGCGGTTGTAAACGCCCGGTTTCCAGCTGGCCACCCGGGCGGCCCGGCGGCGGCATCCAACGTCCGACCAACCATTCGGGAAAAAATTTCAGCGAATGTGTTACCTGCGGAACCGGATGGATCAATGGAGGGATGCCACCCCGTCATTCCGACCCGGCAAGACACCACAACCAAACTACTGAAAGGACCAAACACCATGAGAACTCACGAAATCACCACCCTGATCCCATCCCTCCGCGCTGCGGCAAGCCGTCTGCTATTATCCCGCCGGATGCCCTTCATGGCACTCCTCGCGGTCGCCTTCACCGCCACCGCCCAGGCGCAAAATCGCCCGACCATCACCAGCTTCACGCCGGCCCAGGGACCCACCACCACCGTGGTCACCATCACTGGCACGAACTTCAACCGTGACAGCAATGGCAACCTCTGGTCGGGAACCGCACCCTACACCGTCCAGTTCGGCGGTTCCGGCGGAGCCAAGCCCACGGTGATTTCCAACACGAGAATCAGGGTTTCCGTTCCTAACAGCGCAACGTCGGGCCCGATCCGGCTGCGGGCGTTCGGCGTCGGGCAGCAGATCATCAGCCAGAGCTCGCGCAACTTCACCCTCACACAGGTGACCCGGCCCGCGATCACCAGCTTCACTCCCGCCAGCGGACCTGTTGGAACCCAGATCACGATCAATGGCACCAACTTCCACCGCGACTCGGTGGGGAACATCTGGTCTGGAGCCATTCCTTACCGGGTCGAGTTTTACAGCCTGGGCACCGTGATACCAGTCGTCCCCACCTTCGTTTCCAATACCCGGATCCGGGTGACCGTTCCCGCCGGAGCGGGAATCGGACAAAGCCCGCTTCGCCTCCAGCAGAACGGAGTGAGCTTCAACACCAGCAACACCACATTCACGACCACGGCCCCGTCCACGCTGAGACTCGCTAACAACACCCAGTACAACATTGTCAGCCTTACCCTCAACGGGCAGCAGAAATTCGCTCCCGGAAACGGCGTGCCTAGCAACAACACGGTAAACCTCCAGGTGTCCCCGGGAACCTATTCGATGGTCGCAGGCGTGGGCTTCGTCAATGCCAACGGCTCGCGTGACATCTGGTTCACCTTCACCCGCTCGGTCACCATCACCAGCGGTCAGACCAACACCCAGACGTTCTCCCGCATCACCGTTGGCCAGTTGCTGACCATGGGAACGAATTCCAGCACCTGGATCGGGACATTCTTCGACAACAACGGTGCATTGCACCAGGCGAGGTTCGTCTTCTCCAGCAACGGCAGCTGGCAGTTCTTCGTGGATGGCGTGGCCAATGGAACAGGTGCCGTGTCGGAAGTCTCGTGGCCCAACTCGTCCGCCAATGTCACGTTCCGGGTCAACAGCGCGCTGCCTAACATCACCATCTCCCATCCCTTCGGCAGCTTCTTCTTCAGAAATGGCCCGCCCAGCTGGCCCGTCATCCAATACGTCAAACAGTAACTCCAGGACATCGTAGCAAGCCACTCCCATGAAAACCAAAGTCCTCCTCATCGCCGGCACCGGCCTGCTTCTAACGGCCGCCGCGCTGGTTCTCCTTCCAGCCTCAAAATCCGCTCCGGTGACGGTGGAAGCCCGCGAGCCGTCCAGCTCCGCCGGCCACATTCCTTCCGCCCGGCATGATAACACCACCGAAGCCGCGAATCCAACAGCTTTGTTGCAACGCATCGACACGCCGCGCGAAATGCCCGCCGACCGCGTGGATCCCGTCGATGCGCTGCTAGCCGAAGTCAGCTCGACGTATCGTGACCAAGTGCAAGCAGGGATCGCCCGGGTGGCGGACCTGCCACCCGCCGAGCGTGACGCAGAACTGATAGAGATCGGTCGGTCGGTGGCCGATAGTATGAACGTGATCCTCGAAGACCTCGGAATCGACGAAGGCCCGCGCGCCGCCGCCACCGCCGCCGCGGCGGACACGATCATTGCGGCAATCCAGTATGCCAAAGCGGCCCCCGATCCCGCATCCCGCATCGCCCTGCTGTGGCTCGACCGCGAGCGCCAAGCCCGCGCGGAAATGGCTTTGGCGCTTGCCGACCCTGCTGAGCAATCACAGGCCTTGGCGGAGCTCGAAGCTTGGTATGAAGACGGTTTGGGTGGCATCGTCGCCACGGGTGATCCGAACTAACCGAATCAATTGGCCGCCACCAGCAGCGAACGCAGATAGAGCATTTCCGCTTCGAGATCCTCGCCGGGGCCGAGGGTTTCGGCGACCGCCTCGCGCAGGCGGTCACGCAGCCGCTGGCGCAACCGGCTGATCGCCATTTTCACCGCCGCCTCGTTCATGCCGAGCTTCTCCGCGGCCTCGGCGATGGAGGTGGGTTTGGCTTCAAGATGCGTGAATGGCAGCAGCGCGTCGTAAAGCGGGCGCTTGCCCTCGTTTTCCATCTGGTCGGCCAGGCTCTCCATCACCTGGTTCATCAGGCTCGTCGCCCAACGCCGTTCGAACAAGGTGTCGGGAGTTAGATTGTCCGCAGGATCAAGCGCGTAACCGTGTTCCGCGACGGCCTGGTCGATGGAAATGGGAAGCTGCCCGCCGCCGCGCTTGAGGCGGTTGTTCGTCCGGCGTTGGCCGGACAGGAAATGTTTCACGCACGCCAGCAGGAAGGTCCGCAGCTTGCCGCGCTCGCGCTCGGCTTTGGATAGATATTCGCCTTCCACCATCCGCATCAGGAATTCCTGAGTCAGCTCCTCGGCCTCCGCGGGGCGGACGCCGGTGCGGCGGATGAAGGCATAGATCGGCAGCCAGTAGCCCTTGCAGATATCCTCGAGCGCGCGGCTGGTTTCCACGTCCGGCTCGCTGCCCCGGGCGCGCTGGACGATGCTCCAGCGGGTGTTGGGAAATTGTCCGGCTGCCGTGCGATCCTCACCTCTCATGACCCACGCTGGCAAACTAGAGACGCTCGTGCAAACAGGAATCTCAGGGGCATCCGACGGCAACACCCTACTATTTGAATCCGGACTTCCTCCGCGCTGCCGGATGACCTAAGACGTTGGGCAGACGGCCGCTACATCCCATGAACACTGCTTTTCTGTTTCTCGACGAATGCACCTACGAACAGCTCGATTTGGCGGCGCTGACTGGTCTCTTGGTGCCAGCAGAGCATTACAGCGCAGTGCGAGATGCCATGTGCAAACTCGCGGTCGATGTACAGCCCAGTCCTCCGAATACCGTTCCCAGTGCGATTGAGTTCCATGCGCGAGTACTGCTCAACGATGTAGCACATCTCCACGGCGATAAAATCGACTCGGTGCGCCTCTCGGTTTTCCAACGTGCGGTCGACCTCATTTCAGAGTACCAGCTCCGAGTGCGACGCGTTACCTACCTCAACCGGCGCGCCATTGCGAAAGTGATGCCGACAGATCCCAAGCTCTACGGACTCACGTTTTTTGGCATCCAGGCGTGGCTTCAAGAGGTTATGACTGACACGCTGGTAATCCCGGTCATGGATGGCGTGCCCGCCACAGGCGGACCCAAAATTCCAAGAGCCAGTGGAGTTGATCCCGTTCTCATTCGGGCCTTTGCCGCCAGCGTGCGTGGCACCCATCACTTCCGGCAGTATCCGAACCTGGCCGGGAACCTGAGCATCGCAAACACACACAATCTCGGCGAACCAGTTTTTGCGGACAGTGCGCATTCCGTTCTACTGCAACTGGTTGACGTCGTGTCCCACCTGCTCCTTCAGCGAGAGCGCGCCGACTTTGAATGTGAACCCGCGCTGGGCAGTTTTCGTCAACAGTCGCTAGCGATTGCCAAAAGCATCCCTTCGCACCTGCTCCACGCTTCGACTACTAAAATGCAGATTCGCGTCTAACGCAGCCCAGCTTTCTGTTAGGCGCGACCGGAGCATCGCGCTTCAAGAGATAGCCGGGAGCAACGGCGGCCAGCGCAATCGGTGATGGCACGGTGACGAAGTCATTTGAGGTGGCCCAAGCAACAGGAATCTCACAGCTCGTTCCCATCCAGCGCCGCGGCCAGCGCGGTGAGGTCCCATGAAAGGACGCGGTGCAGTCGTGTTAGAACGAGCAGCCGCTTGCCGTCGCTTGAGAACCGCAGTGCCCGCACTCCGGGATCGAGCGGCGGGATGAGCTTTAACTCGCTGCCATCCGATCGCCGGACCACGATCGTGTCGCCTTCGGCCAGCATGGCGGACTGCCCGCTTGCCGGATGGGTGGTGGTGACCGTCGTCGGTGGGTCGGGCGGTTCGATCGCCGGGCGTGCCTCGTCAGAGTTTCCGGCGGGCCAGAGTTCCCAAGTGGTGTTGGTGTCCTCATCCACCACCGAGACGATCCAGCCGCCGTCCGTCCGCACGTCGAGGACGGTGCTGCCCGGCACCCGGCGCACCCGCACCGGGACGCCGGGTTTGCCTGCGGCATCAATCGTCATCTTTTCCAATCCGCCCGGGATTTGCATCAGGATTTCCGAGTCATTCAGCCACCACGCGGACGCCCGCACGTCGATGCGCTGGTTTTCCAACAGGTGATAGCCGGTCTGGCGTTCGTCCGCCACCGACCACACGCCGATGCAACCGCTAGCTACCGTTAGAACGTGGGTTCCATCCGGCGAGAGCGCCATGCCGAAGACCGCGCCGTCCTCCTTGGTGCGCGGTGGCTCGGGCCACTCGCGAAACGCGGCTGGCAGGGAAACCGGCCAGGCGCGGACCCCGCCGTCGTTGCCGGTCGCTTGGAG
>JBGSOI010000211.1:0-22677 GCA_041739215.1 Akkermansiaceae bacterium | reverse complement strand
TCGCCGCCATGAACCGCGCCGTCGCCGTCGCGCGGGTCCACGGGGCGCAAGCCGGGCTGGACGCGCTCGCCGCCATCACCAACCGCAGTTCGCTGGAATCCTATCACCTCTATCACGCCATTCGCGGCTCGCTCTCCGCGGAGCTCGGTCAAATTGCCGTGGCGCTCACTCATTTCCGCCAGGCCGGCAACCTCGCCTCGCTGCCGGCGGAAAGGGATTTCATTGCGAGGCGGATCGCGGAGATTGGGGAGTGAACGTGGGTCTCTCAGCGTCGTCGGCTTGATATGCTCTCCGCAACATTCTAAACAACGGGCCGAATGAGCGCCGAACGTCTGCCGTGCAAAAATCCCGAATGCACGAACACCATCCTACCCGCGACGGCTAAAGCCAATGATGGACTCTGCGCGCCGTGCATTGGCGAAATTCTGCAAGACGAGAGGGATCAATACATCAGCAAGAACAGGCGCACTGCCAATCTCTATGAGGGTGTTTCGGATGCGGTAGAAATTGCCTGTATCATGCTGACGCAGCAAGAGCACGACCCGCTCATCGTGTATGCCCCGGCGCCGATCACTTCTGAGGAATTATTCGGCAGGCTAGATCAGGACGACCAACTGCGGCTGGCGAAAATCTCAGCAGACGCTATCAGGACGGGGGAAACGGATTTTGCCGAAGACATCGGAAAGTTTCTCGCCACTCTGACGGATGCAAATCTGGACTCGATGCTGCTCGCGTGGCTCGACATGAAGCACGTTTGGCCATCCGTCACATTTCGAAACGCAGGCCCGTCGGTCCGAGACCGGATACTCAATGGAATTGAGCGAGGGGACTTGAATATGAACCACGCACTCCGGGCGCTGGCATGGATTGGTGATGACACAGTGCAGCGCAAGCTGGCAGGCTGGGAACAAGACCTTCCACAGTGGCGCAGGGCGCTTTTCGTCGGACCTGCCGAATACGCGAAAGTTGGAGGATGGGAACTGCTAGGCCATCGTCGTAGGGACCTCTGCTACGACCAGTGTGTGGCGCTGGAAACAACGGAAGACCTCAGCCAGGCATCCGAAGTCCGTTTCCTTACGGAGCGGGACGAAGAGTGTCCTTGGTGTGGCGATAAGCTCGTTCATTTGCTGGAGATTCCCGCGAGTCGGCCAGAGTTTGAATTTCTGAAGTTTGTCGGAGCAACACTTCCTGTGCTCACTTGCGAACGATGCACCTGCTGGAGCGAGCACCTCTTTGCAAAAGTCTGGGACGATGGTTCAACCGCACTTCACCCGGCAAATCTGAAGTCTCCTCCTCATACTCAAAGGGACTTCGAGTGGGAGCGTGGACCTTGGCAGGGCATTGCAGTCCACTTGAAACACCGCCGCGCCATACATGCGGTGGATTGGTGTATGGAGTTATCAGCGACTCAAATCGGTGGGTTGCCGACTTGGGTGCAAGACACGGCCTATCCTAGGTGCCCGGACTGCTACCGGACGATGATGTTCCTCGCTCAAATCGACAACGGGCACTTCTGCGGCCACGAGGGAACCTACTACGCCTTCTGGTGCGGGGATTGTCGCGTTGCCGCGACGGCTTATCAGCAGACGTGATGGATTGGGATTCGAATCTGTAGAAATTGGGTTTTTTTTGCCCCACGCTCACGATTCTTGGTGCCTTGCGTCTAGAACTCGGAACGCGGTGCGTTCCAAATTGGTGACGCGCTGCGTCACCAATTGAGATGGCGCACGTAGCTGCCGCAACTTGTGGAGGATCCGCATTTACGCTTTTTTTACGCCTTCCGGTCCGCCTTTGATTACCCCAAAGCGAGAATCCGTGGAGAGTGGATGGCAGCGTATGTCCCACTCCACTCCATCCCTCTTCGACAAATCGATCATCGCGCCTGCGGTCGGCGACTCGATCCGCAAGCTCGATCCGCGGCTCATGATCAAGAATCCGGTCATGTTCGTCACCCTGATCGGTGCGGTTCTAACTACCGTGGCGATCTTCACCTCCGCCACTGATAGAGGCTTCGTCATCCAGCTCGCCATTTGGCTCTGGTTCACCGTGCTCTTCGCGAACTTCGCGGAAGCCGTCGCAGAGGGCCGGGGAAAAGCCCAGGCCGACAGCCTGCGCAATGCCCGCAAGGACACGATGGCGCGCCGTCTCAGGGGCGACAAAGAGGAAAAAGTCGCCGCTCCGGTTCTTGAAAAAGGCGATCTCGTCGTCTGCGAAACCGGCGACATCATCCCTGCCGATGGCGACGTGATCGAAGGCATAGCCTCGGTCGATGAAGCCGCCATCACCGGCGAATCCGCCCCCGTCATTCGCGAAAGCGGCGGCGACCGCAGCGCCGTCACCGGCGGGACCCGTGTCATCAGCGACCGCATCGTCATCCGGATCACCTCGGAAAAAGGCAACACCTTCCTCGACCGCATGATCTCGATGGTGGAGGGAGCCAAGCGCCAGAAGACGCCTAACGAAATCGCACTGACCATCCTGCTTTCCGCGCTGACGCTCATTTTCCTGCTGGTCGTGATGACGCTGAAACCCTTCGGCACCTGCGCCGGAATCAACTTCACCATCCCGGTGCTCGTCGCGTTGTTAGTCTGCCTCATTCCCACCACCATTGGCGGTTTGCTCAGCGCCATCGGCATCAGCGGCATCGACCGCCTGATCCGCCGCAACGTCATGGCCACCAGCGGCCGCGCCGTCGAGGCGGCGGGGGACATCGATGTCCTGATGCTCGACAAGACCGGCACCATCACCATCGGCAACCGCATGGCTTCCGATTTCGTGCCAGCACCCGGCGTCACCGAACAGGAACTCGCGGATGCCGCGCAGCTCTCTTCTCTAGCAGATGAAACTCCCGAAGGCCGCAGCATTGTCGTGCTCGCGAAGGAAAAGTTCAACATCCGCGCCCGCGAGGTCGCGCATCCTCACGCCACCTTCGTTCCCTTCACCGCCCAGACCCGCATGAGCGGGGTGGATATCGAAGGCCGCAGTGTTCGTAAGGGAGCCGCCGATTCCGTCAAACAATGGGTCGAGCAACAGGGCGGCATCTATCCGGTCGATGTCGAGAAGGCCGTGGAAGCCGCCTCCCGCGCCGGTCGCACGCCTCTCGTCGTGGCAGATGGCCGCAAGGTGTTAGGCGTGATCGAACTCAAGGACATCGTCAAAGGCGGGATGAAGGAACGCTTCGCCCAGCTTCGCAAAATGGGCATCCGCACCGTGATGATCACCGGCGACAACCCGATGACCGCCGCCGCCATCGCCGCGGAAGCCGGTGTCGATGACTTCATGGCCCAAGCCACGCCCGAGGACAAACTCAGGCGCATCCGCGACGAACAAGCCGCTGGCCACCTCGTCGCCATGACCGGCGATGGCACCAACGACGCTCCCGCCCTTGCGCAGGCCGATGTCGGTGTCGCCATGAACACCGGCACCCAGGCCGCCCGCGAGGCCGGCAACATGGTGGACCTCGACAGCAATCCGACCAAGCTCATCGAGATCGTGGAAATCGGCAAACAACTCCTCATGACCCGCGGTTCTCTAACCACGTTCTCCATCGCCAACGACGTTGCCAAGTATTTCGCGATCATCCCCGCGATGCTGATGGTGACTTTTCCCGCGATGGCCGCGCTAAACATCATGAAACTCGGCTCACCACAAAGCGCGATTCTCAGCGCCATTATTTTCAACGCCCTTGTCATCGTCGCACTCATCCCGCTCGCGCTCAAAGGCGTGCCCTACAAACCGCTTGGAGCCGTCGAAGTCCTGCGCCGGAACCTGCTCGTCTATGGCCTCGGCGGCCTCGTTGTTCCCTTTATTGGCATCAAGGCCATCGACATCGTCATCACCACCCTCAATCTCGCATGAAAGCCATCCTATCAGAAATTCGTCCCGCCATTGTCTCCACGCTCGTTTTCGCCGTCGTGTGCTGCGGTTTCTATCCGCTCGCCGTCACGGGCATTGCGAAAGTTGCATTCGCCGACAAAGCCAACGGCAGTCTGATCGTCGGTAAGGACGGCAGCCTCATCGGCTCCGAGCTGATCGGGCAGAATTTCACCGGCGATGGGTATTTCCACCCGCGCCCGTCCGCAGTGGATTACAACGCCGCCAGTTCGGGCGGCAGCAACCTCGGACCCACCTCACAGAAGCTTGCCGATCAGATCAAAGAGCGGATCGTGACCTACCGCACGATCAACGGTCTTGCGGAAGACCAGTCTGTTCCTGCGGACGCCGTCACCGCTTCCGCCAGCGGTCTCGACCCCCACATCAGCCTGGAGAATGCCGCGCTCCAAGCCGCCCGCGTCGCGATGGCGCGCACGTTCCCACCGGAAAAGGTGAAGGAACTCATCGTCGCCAACACTGACAAGGCAACTCTAGGATTGCTCGGCGTGGACGGTGTGAACGTCCTCAAGTTGAATATCGCGCTGGACGCGCTTAAAGAGTAGGGACATTTCTGTCTGTACCACAATTGACGGGGACAGGAATGTCCCCGCTCCTTCTATGAACGACGATCGCCCCGACCCCGACGCGTTGCTGGCCCAGCTCCAGCGGGAGGCGAGCCTGGAGAAAAAGGGGCGGCTCTATATCCTTCTTGGAATGTGTCCGGGCGTGGGGAAGACCTACGCGATGCTCTTGTTAGCCCGCCAGCGGCAGGTGGACGGGCTCAAGGTCTTGGTCGGAGTCGTGGAAACCCACGGGCGGAAGGAAACCGCCGCGCTGCTGGAGAATCTGGAGGTTCTTCCCCGCAAGAGGATCGAACACGGCGGGCATGTGCTCGAGGAATTCGATCTGGACACGGCGATCCAGCGGCGTCCGGATCTTCTGCTAGTCGATGAACTCGCCCACACCAATGCGCCCGGCAGCCGTCATTTGAAGCGCTATCAGGACGTGCTCGAACTGCTCGATGCAGGGATCGACGTGGTCACCACGCTCAATGTCCAGCATATCGAAAGCCAGGTGGACATCGTCCGCCAGGTCACCGGCGTCGCGGTCCACGAAACCGTGCCGGACTCGCTTCTCGACCGCGCCCACGAGATCCAGCTTGTGGACTTGAGTGTCGAAAAGCTGATGGATCGGCTCGGCGAGGGAAAAGTCTATCTCGGCGAACGCGCCCGAGCCGCGGCCGAAGGATTTTTCAGGGAAGGCAATCTAACCGCCTTGCGGGAACTGGCGCTCCGTTTCACCGCCGAGCGGGTGGACCGGGACTTGGAAGACATTCGCAAGGCGCGGCGGGTGAGCAGTCCGTGGAAAACCAACGCGCGGTTGATGGTGGCTGTGGGACCCACTCCCTATTCGGAAAGCCTGATCCGTTGGACGCGGCGTGCTTCGGGGCGCCACGGGTGTCCGTGGCTGGCGGTCTGGGTCGAAGGGACGCAACCGCTCACCGCACAGGAACAGGATTTGTTAGGGCGCGGACTCGGTCTCGCCCGCAAGCTCGGCGCGGAGGTGGTTCATGCCACGGGCGACGACGTTGCCGCTGCATTGTTAGAGGTGGCGAGGGACCGGAACGTCTCCCAGATCGTCGTGGGCAAGGCGAGCCACCGCTCGCGCTGGAAGCCGACCCTCGCGGACCGGGTGATCGATGGCAGCGGCGACATCGACGTGTGCGTGGTCCGACCGGTGATCGGCCGACCGTCAAGCCGTCCCGAGATGCCGAGCAGGGGATTCACGGGCAGCTCGATTCAGGAGTATGCCATCGCGCTCGGGATCATCGTCGTTCTGACGGCGCTTTGCTGGCAGTTGGAACCGGTGGTGGGCTACACGGTGCCCGCTCTCGTCTATCTGTTTGCGATCCTGCTGGCGGCGTTTTACATCCGGCGCTGGCCGATGGTTTTCATGGCCGGATTGAGCGCATTGGCTTGGAATTTCTTTTTCATCCCGCCGCGGTTCACCTTCGAGGTCCGGGCGGCGGAGGATATCATTTTGCTCGCGCTGTTCTTCGCGGTCGCACTGTGCATGGGCCAGCTAACAACCCGTTTGCGGACCCGCGAAATCGCCGAGCGGCGGCGGCAGGTCGAGACGGATGCGCTGCTGCGCGTAACCCAGAGCGCGGCGCTCGCCCCCGAGATCGGCAAGGGGCTGGAGGAGGCGGTGAAGATCATCAACTCGGTCATCGGTGCCGATACGGCGCTGGTGGTCCGCAGGCTCGACCACTCGCTGCCGGGTGCAGCGCATCCGGCGAGCACCTGGCAGCCGCTTGATCACGAACTCGGTGTGGCGAACTGGTCCTATGCCAACAAGCAGCTCGCCGGCCGGTTCACTGACACGCTGCCGCAATCCGAGGGGACCTGGTTTCCGCTCCAGACGGCGACCTCGGTGATGGGCGTGCTGGGCGTCAGGCTAACAGGGGGTGGATCCGCGCTTGATTTCATGCTCCGCCAGGCGGTGGAGGCGTTCGCGCTGCAACTCGCGCTGGTCCTTGAGAAGGAGCATTTCATCCAGGCGGTCAGCCAGGCTGAGGTGATGGACCGGTCCGAAAGGCTGCGGCGAAATCTGTTGGACAGCGTTTCCCACGAGTTGAAAACGCCGCTGGCGATCATCAGTGCGTCGATAGAAGGCATGGGGAAGGCCGCGGCGAATCCCTACGTGGTGGAGATCAACACCGCGACCAAGCGGCTGCAGCGGTTGGTGGACGGCCTGCTCCAGATGACGCGGCTGGAGTCGCAAGTGGTCGAGCCGCAATTGGAATGGTGCGACGTCCATGAACTCGTCGAAGGCGCGATCAAAGCGGCGGGGGATGGGTTGAGAAGCCATCCCGTCCACATCGAAATTTCGCCCGACATCCCGTTGATCAAGACCGATCAGGCGCTGTTGCAACAGGCGCTGGCGAACATCCTCCACAACGCCGCCGTTTACACTCCGGAACAGTCACCGGTCGAACTCACCGCCCGTCATGCCGAACAGAAACTGCGTCTGACGATCCGCGACCACGGTGCCGGCCTGCCAAAGGGCGAGGAGTCGCGCGTGTTCGGGAAATTCTATCGGGCGGCCGGCGCGCCGGCGGGAGGAACCGGGCTCGGGCTGTCGATCGCGCGCGGCTTCGTGCAGGCGCTTGGCGGCGACATCGCGGGCTGGAATGACCCGCAAGGCGGCGCGGTTTTTGAAATCCTGCTCAAGGTGGATTTTCTGGTGCAGGATGACAGTGCTTGTGTCCCGAACCGGATTGCGGAAGTTCCAAAGGTATGACAGCTCTGATCATTGACCAGAATAGAGACCGGAAATCCCTGACTCAATCATCGGTCCGTATTTCAAACTCCACCGCGTTGGAGGTCAGTTTGCCGTCCAGTTTGCGGAACTTTTCTCCCCGCAGATTCTCGTAGATCCCGGGATCTCCCTGCACCGACAACTGGAGCGTGTGCCTCCCGACAGTTAAACTGCTCGCCGGACGGAGTTCGACCTCACCTTGAAACGGGAAGAAGTAAACAATGCCGTCGGTGAGTTGCGTGCTCGCGACCGGGGCTTGTTTGCCATCGATCAGCACGACGACTTGCGTTTCAAATTTCCCTTCATCGACCCAGAGCATGTCGGCTTCCGTCGAGTCGGATAAGGCTTGGAAGAAGAAGCGGACCTTCCCGTCGGGCTTGTAGGAATCCCGTGCCATCCGGATTCTCAGCCGGGAGCCTCGCTCGGTTGTTCCCCAAGGCTGCGGACTGCGGTGTGGCGGTGACGCCAAGGCATCGATCAAAGTAACTTCCTCAATCCCTCGCTCGGTCACGGTTTCGAGGGTGATTTTGGCGATGCTCGTTTCTGAAAAACGATCCGCATTCCGAACCTTGAAATTGAAGGGAATTCCCTCATGGTCCACTTGAACAAGCTTCCATTGACCTTCCGGCTGTTTCCAATCCACGCCTGCGGTCAAGAGCCCACCTGTGGAAGAATATAACTTCACCTGCCCGCTGAAGTAATGGTTCCCGTTTCCGGATAGGGTGAAAAGCGGGACTTTCGCGTCCGATGCTGAAAAAATTCGTCCCTCGATCACCAGCCACTCGTCCTCATGATCCACTTGAATTCGCGCTTCCAACAGGCCTCTTTGATGCACTCCGTCACCCTCCACTGGCACGTCGAGAGGCAACGCCGCCATTGTTGGTAGGGTTTCCTTCGCGGAGGAAGAACCGGATGCCAAAGCAACGAGTTCATACTGCCCCGGTTCAAGGTGGACGCCGGGAAGCACAAATGGAGCCGTCTCGCCCGAGCGCAGCAGGACCATCTGAGAATGGATAGAGTTCTGGCTCCCAGGACCGAGCAGTGAAGGATGATTTTGAGATTGCCAGAGGTTTCCGCTGAAGCCCAACTGGCGTCCGGTGTATCCCGCTTGATAGAAATCATCCATTGTATCGTCGATTCCCGGTTGGGAGCGTGCGTATCCCAGCACACTGAGACTTAAAGAAGTCGCGTTGAGAGAAAGGTCTTTCGTCCCAGTGTTTTCCAAGGTGCATAGCACATCGCTTGCCTGCCCCACGTCTGTCGTCGGCGTGAGGGCTTTCAACCGGATTTTTAAAGGAGTGGCAGGCAATCGGGTCACCTTGCCGATCTCATCGATAATCGCCGCGCCAGGACTGAACGGCTGCCGTGCGTTGAGAATCTCGACTTCGATGTGTTGTCCCTCGTACTCCGCCATCCTGTCCATCATGGTTTTGGAGAAGATAAAGGAATCCATTCGGCCAACCCCGGCGCGGTTGACATGGTAGATTCCCCGGAAGGTCCCGCTGGTTGGCATGATGGAAGTTTGCCCGGGAAGTCCCAGCAAGAGGAACAGGATCACGGCGACTCCGGATGCCATTGGATTTCTACAGCCGCACATTTTCATCATCGTCGAAATCAGTAGCGCATCCGGTGGCGTGCTTGAAGTCCAAATTCATTTTGAAGGGTTGTCGCTGTGACGTAATGGGCAAATCGGGAGGTCATTCAAAGATCCGGAATTGGCGCCGAGGCTTGTATCCGGCGCTGGATCGCGGAGAGTTTAGGCACATGACAGCCCTGATCATCGACGATGAAATCCAAATCCGGCGTTTGTTGAAACTCGCCCTTGAGTCTCGCAATTATGTCGTTCGCGAAGCGGAGACGGGCCGGTTAGGGTTGCAGGAAGCGGCGTTTCATCGGCCGGATGTGGTGTTGCTGGATCTGGGATTGCCGGACATGGACGGACTCGATGTTTTGAAAAGCCTGAGGGAGTGGAGTGCGGTTCCGGTGCTGATTCTATCGGTTCGTGACCAGGAGGATGTGAAAGTCACGGCGCTGGAAAGCGGCGCGGACGATTATGTGACCAAGCCGTTCAGCACGGCGGAACTGGTTGCGCGCCTGGCCGTGATCCAGCGCCGCCGCCTGGGTGGGGGAGATTCACCCGAGATCGTCGTCGGGCCGCTGACGATGCATCTGGACCGGCACGAGGTGTTTCTATCAGGCGAGGCGCTGAAGATGACTCCGACGGAATACGCGTTCTTGTTAGCACTGGCCCGGCACGGCGGGAAGATCGTCACCCAGCGCCAGTTGCTGCGTGAGGTCTGGGGTCAGCAGGGTGACGGGCAGACCCACTACCTTCGGGTTTACGCCAACCACCTGCGGAAAAAACTAGGGGACAAGCTGGTGATTCGGAACGAGCCGGGGATCGGCTATCGGTTGCTGGATCCGGTCTAATCTCGGAGTGCGCGAAGCTCTGCTCGCGCCTGCGGCATATCCGGCTCTGCCGGATGCGGGGCGGAGCTCTTCCTGCGATAGGGAAGAGGAAGAGCTCCGCACCCCATGGAGGAGAGCTTCCATCTGTCGAGGCTGGAGCAGAGCATCCAGCACTCCGGATTGAAATTTAGATTTCCGAACTAAATCCGGAATGGTAATTTTCCTCCGTGCAATCTTTCCGATGGTTCCTTTCCTCCGCGATCCTGGCGTTCCTCTGCGTCCAGTGCAGTCCGATCGGCCCGCCTCCGGGCAGGCAGGATTATTACACCGCGCAGCAGTCGCAACGCCCGGCCACTCCTCAACGCGCCACACCTCCGCCGGCGAGTTCCAGTGGTGGGACGTCGCTCTCGGCGATGATGCGGCAGGTGAACGTGCAGCAGGACATGGTGCGCCGCGGGAGCTACGGGCGGCGGGGAGCGCGGGCGATGAAGCCGCGTTACATCACGATTCATAGCACCCAGAACTACACGGCGGGGGCTCATCGGCACTCGCAGGCGTTGAAAAACGGGGCGCTGCGCACCGGTCAGCGGCCGGGCTACCTGATCTGGCATTTCACGGTGGAGGACCGCTGCGCGATCCAGCACATGCCTACGTCGGAGCAGGGCGTGCATGCCGATTTCGCCGGTCCTGGAAACCGCTACTCAATCGGCATCGAGATGTGTGAGCACCGCGGCAACAACCGCGCGGCGACCATCGACCGCACGGCCAAGCTCACGGCGACGCTGATGAAGAAGAACGGCATTCCGCTGCAAAACGTGGTGCCGCACTACCACTGGCCGCGGCGGGGCAAGAGCCCGGCGCACAAGAATTGCCCGCACTTCCTGATGGACAACGGGCGGCCCGGCCCGAAGTGGCGCGGGTTCCTCAACCGGGTGAATTACTACTACCGCCAGCTCCAGTGATGGACGTGGTTCCCTCCAAGGATCACGGCAGTCCGGGCAACCGCGAGGTCACGCTGGACCCGGATGTTTACTATGTCTGCCAGCGTTGCACCGCCTGCTGCAAATGGCCGGGCGATGTGCGCATCGAGGAGGATGAAATCGCCCCGATCGCGGAATTCCTCGGACTAACGGATCAAGAGTTCCTCGACCGCTTCACCCGCCTGCGGACGAACCGGCAGGGGCTTTCCTTGATAGAAAAGGACAATCACGAATGCATCATGCTCGACGGCAACGCGTGCCGCATTCATCCCGTGAAGCCGGAGCAGTGCGCGGGGTTTCCTAACAAATGGAACTTCCCCGGCTGGCGGCAGGTGTGCGAGGCGGTGCCGGTGGCAAGAATTCACCCGGGGAAATGAAGCTCCCGGCGGAAGCTGCGGGTGGTGCCGACCCGCTGGAACGCCGGGATTTCCAACAACGCGGGCAGTCCGGCGGGCGGGTCCTGCGGAAGGAGGCTGAAGCCGAGGGTCAGCGGTGGCGCGAAGATGTTGGACCGCGCGATGACCTGGCGGAGAAGTTCCGGCAACAACTGGACAGGGGCGGTCGGGAGGTGGAGCGCGGCGAGGTTCAGATGGCCATCGGTGATATTCGCAAGGCAGGCGGCGACGATGGTCTCGCCGTCCATCAGCAGGACCGAGCAGCGGGAATCAAACAACCCCGGCTCGCTGTTGGCGGCGGTTTGGAAACCGTGGGCCAGCCGTGATTTGCGGAGCGGGCGGGCGTCGCCGCAAAGGACTTCGTGGAGCGGATCGAAATGGGACGGATGTGGCGCGGTGGCTGGCAGTTGGGAGGGATGCGCGGGATGTTTTTCCAGCCACGACGCGACGTCGGGAACAGCGGCGGAGTGGTGGGTCCGCGTTGCTTCCTGTTGGAAGGCGGCTTGGAGCAGTCGTTCGGCCAACGGGTGGCCATCCGGCAGATCGGTGGACGGGGATAACCAACGGGCGGCGGGCACGGCGAGCTGGATTTCCGTGACCAGGGCGATGAGTAAATCGGTTTCCACCGGACTGTCGGTTAGCTCGGGGACCATCGCCCACTCGAAGGTGGCACCGACCGGGGTGTCCGCTTCCGCCGGGATTTCCCGCCAGAACAGGCCGCCGACGAGGTGCTCCGGTTGGCCATCCACCGCGACGAAGCAGTGGACGGGGCCTTCGCCCGGCAGCGCGGGGGCTGGCGGGCAAAGGGCGGCAGCCACAGCGATTTCTTCCGCGTGTGCGGTGCGAAAGGTGGGAGCGAGGGAAACATGCATGGGCTGAAAGGGGGTTCCGGCAGGATTGGCGACAGGACATAGAGCGCTGTGGACTTCAGGGCAAACGGAAAGCTCGCGGGCTAGTCCGTCGCAGGCTGTGGCAGCAGCTTGGCCACAACGGCCAGAAGCGCAATGACCACTCCACCGAGCGCGATCCAGAGCCACGGGGAACCGGCGTCGGAAGGTTTGATGTTCCTGGCATCAGGCCTGAGGATTTCCTCTGCGCCGAGATTCGCGGACTGTAGCTCGGCGGCCATGAGTTCGTTTTGAACCAGCCGCAGATCGTAGCGCGGGGGAGTGGCGTTCGGGTTGCCGTAGACGAGAAACAGCGGACCGCTGCCGGTGATTTTTGCGACGATCCGCGGTGCCCGATAGCGCACCCGCGGGTTCTCTAGCAGGATCGGGGGATTGTCGCCATGATCGGTTTGCAACTGGATCTTCAAGGGTGTGCGGCGTTCTCCCAATTGAAGGGTGAGGGGAGTATCGCGCCCTTGGGATTTCTCCCATTCCGCAGCGCCGAGAGTCTCGGTCCATGAATTGCCCCGCCCGTCCTTGCTTTCGATGAAAGCCTCGAACCGTCGCGAGAACAAGGTGGCCGGTGAAGTTGCGGTTAGTTCGATTGCCGGCAGTCCGTCGACTGGCAGCGTGAGCTCCCAGCGGGAAATCGTCGGAAGTTTCGGATCGTCCGGCAATTGGATCATGGCGGGCGTCAACTCTCGGACCACCGGGATAGGTTTGACCAAATAGGGGATCTGCCGGTCGTTTTGAATCAACCGGAGATCTCCAAGGCCGGGTTGGGATCCGGCCAGGGCCAATGCATCGAGTTCTATCTGGATCACCCCGGAAGCCACGGTATCCACCGCGCGCCGGCGACTCCAGCCTGCCAGGTCAATGCTCGCACCCGCGGAACTCACGCCAGGCAATGCCGGAGGTTTTTGAAAATCCGTTTTTGCCATCAGTGTGCCGGTCGTTAGATGCTGGCCACCCGCCGCAGCCATGCGTCCCCGCAGGGCGTTGAGATCGTAGTCCGGTGGAGAAGCTCCGCGATTGCCGGTGAGCAATCGATGGGCTCCGGTTTGCGACGCATGAAATGCCAGAACCGTGGGATAGCAGCGGATCGCCGCACCCGCGATTGTTAGCGCTGGGCTGTCGCCATTGCGGAAGGTAGCCACCAGATAGCGGGCAGGGATCCGCCGGTGAACCGGAATCACCAACTGCCCGGCGGTGACTTCCCGATCACCGACGACCCGATAGAGAACACCTCGCCCCAAGCTTTCCATGCGCGATCCTCCATCGGGCGTGGGGGTGGAAAAGCCGAGGTCGCAAGTCCGGCTGAAAACCGCATCGGGAATTTCAAACCGAAGTTCCGCCACGTTCAGGTTGCGGGCACCGAGATCGAGGGTGAGCCGGGTTTCGCCAGGCACTTCCTCGCGGGTTCCAAGCGTCACCGGGTGTTCGACACTCGCGGGCCGCTCCGCGGCGACCGGCAACCTGACGCCCGTGAATGGCACCGGCGGAGTGCGGTCGTCGTGGATTGTCAGGCGCAAGGTTTCCCACACTCCGGGCGGAAGCGGAACCCGCAGTCGCTCTGCACCGTTGGCTTGCCGGAAGATCACCTCGTTGGTCGCGAGGGTCTGCCATTCGCCGGTCGCTTTGCGCCCTTCGATGCTAACGGATTTGAGAAACTCACGGGCCGGGGAAACCAGTTCGATCGCTTCGGATGTTTCCGCAGAAATTTCTATCATCGTGTTCGTGCCCGCCAACGCGAGCTTGAAGCCAGGCGCAGTCCGCACGCTTTCCTCCCGGTGTCGGGGAACCTCGACGAGATACGGCGTCTCCGCGCCGGTGGGTGAGAGCAGCCGGAGGTCTCCCAGATCCGGTCGCGAAACGTCGAGCACCTGAGGTGTCACTTCGAGCCGCATCATGCCGGTTTGCGTGACAGCGAGCGGAGCTTCCCTTTGCCAAGCCGTCGAATCCAGCTCCACAGCCGCGTGCAGGATGCCGGAAAATGCTAACAAAAAAGCGCCGATGGTTTTCATGATGTCCTGGACCGGTCGAAGAACCGCTGATAGAGGAACGACGCGATGAACGCGATCACCGCCACGCCGACCAGCGCGCCGATGCGGAAGATGTTCTGGATCGCCGCCAGATCGTGGAGGAAGACCTTGAGCAGCGTGACCACCAGCAGGACGACTGCGGCGTAGCGCGCGTATTTCGATCCTTTCCAGAAGCCCATGCCTAACAAGCCCAGCGAGAACAAACCCCAGGCAATGCTGTAGGTCATGTCGCGGGCGAAATTCCCGCCGAAGCGGAACGCGATGCAGCGGTCGCCCGGCGCGGTGAAATAGTCGGCGATCTCGATGTTGAGCAGCAGGAATAACAGGATGCCGCCGAAGGCATACAGCACGGCCTTCGGTTGAATGCTCTTCCACCGTCCTTCCGGATCGGTGAACCAATGGCCGCCGGCAAATTGCGCCGCCGCCACCAGCCCGTAGGCGTAGAGATGCCAGTTCAGGATCGCGGTGCCGCTGCGCGGGTAGTCGGTGAACACCGCCGGATTGAGCGTCAGGCGGGTGAAGGAAATCGCTAACAACGCGAGCCCCGTCAGTTGCAGGCCGGGGTGCGCCACCCGCCGGAACAGCCATAACAGCAACGCGCCTTCGATCGCCCAGCTCACGGTGATCCATTGGCGTTGGAACTGGACCGGGAAGATCAGCGTGATGAAGAACAACGCCACCCCGCCGAACCAGGCGACGCGGCTGCGTTGTTTCCCGTCCATTGTCGGGAAATTCCTAACAAGCATCACCAACCCGATGAGCGCGGGGATCGCGAATGCGAGCGGCACGAGGCCCATCATCGAGTTGGGAAATGCCCGCTTGATCAGATTGTGAACCAGCAGGAAATGCCCCACGCCCGAGAGCGCGCTGGCGATCCACGGTGCGGACTCGCCAGCCGACGCCTTGCGGAAGACGAAGGGAAAAGCGAGGAACAGAACGTAAAATCCCAGATACCACGAGAGCGCGACGTTCGGAGCAGTGGGTTGGAAATGGTGCAGATGCCAGACGCCCTCGACCGCGAGCGTACCCGCGAGCGCCGCCAGCACCAGCGGTCCCTGTTTTGCGAGGATCGCCATTCCTGCCAGAAGCGCGGTCATCAGCAACGCCACCCCGAACACCGGCGACGGATTCGCCACCGGCAGGCGCGACAATGCGAGGACTAACAACGCGAACGGCAGCGCCGCGGAAGCCACCGGCAAGACCAACGCCGCCGGGAGCGGGCGGAGTTTCCCATCATCTCCTGTCGCGGATTCACGGATCAGCCATTTCCCCGCCACCGCGAAGAGCGCGGAAAATCCGGTGATCACCCCGAGGAACGGCATCAGTGAATCGAGGTGCGTGGGCACCCGGAACAACCACATCGCCGCTACGAACATCGTCAGCACCAGTGCCGCCAGCACCGGAATCACCGCGCCAGTCGCCACCGCCAGGCCGATCACCAGCAGGTTCGCGACCAGGATTCCGGCCCACACGACCATCGGCACCGGGGACAGCGACATCACCGGGATCATCATCATCAACAGGACCAGCGGCGCGAACCACGGCCCGGCTTTCAGCGGGATCAGCGCCACGCTCGCGGGCATCCGGCGGAACAGGATCACGGGGACCACCGCGTGGAGCGCGCCGAAAATCAGATAGAGCGCGAGCCCGCCGGGGAGGTTGGTCGCCGTCAGATAGCCGTTGGTCCACGCAACGAGATGCAGAAACGTCAACCCGGCCGCGACCAGTTGCGCCACCCCGAGATGCGGCCTGGCCACTGCCACCGCGATCACACCGAGGTTGACCAGCAGCAGGAATCCATACAGTACGACATAGCGCGCCGCCACCTGCTCGAAGCCTAACATCAATGCGGCGAATAACATCGCCACCGCCGCCAGCCCCAGCACCGAAGCCGCCGCGTGCAAGTCCGGCTTGCGTCGCCCGAGCCAGCCGCCTGCCAGAAACAGGGCGATGAAGAACAACAGGATTCCCATCGGGATCAGGATTTTCGAACCCTCGAAATAGCGGCCGACCTGGAAGAATTTTTCATACCAGCCCATTTGCATCAGCACCGTGCCGACCGCCGCGGCGGGGACCAGGAAACGCCAGCGGCCATGTCGGGAAACCGCCAGCAGCCCGATGTCCAACAGCGCGATGTAACCGAACAGCCCGAACACCTTGTCCTGCCCGGTGGACAACAGCACCGGCGTTAGAAATCCGCCGAGCATCCCGAGCACCGCGACCACCAGCGCGTTGAGCCGCACCGCCACCAGAAACGCGACGAAGGTGATCAATGCCATCAGCCCGAACGTCGTCAGCGTGCCGAAAAACGGAAAGTGATAGATCGCGTGTGCCGCGAAGGTCACGCCGTAGAGGATGAGCACGCCGGTCGCCAGGAACGCCTGCGCCAGCACCCGGTAGCGTTCAAGCCGGTGGGCCAGCAGCCCGCCGATCAGCAAGCCGGTGCCGGTCACGAAGCCCAGCGCGATCCGCACTGGCGGCGGAATCAGGTTGTTCTCGAACGCGTATTTCACGAAGAAGATCACCCCGAAAAACATCGCGACCCCGCCCAGCCAGGCGAACAGCTTGACGCCCATGAATTTTTCCAACGAGAATGGCTCCTTGGGTTCCTCCGGTATCCTCGGTGGCAGCTCCGGCGGGCCGGCGTCGCCATAATCCACCAGCTTCCGGCGCTCCGGTAATGGCGGCGGCGCGGGTGCCTCGGCACCGCGCTCATCCCGCCATTGGACCGCGGTGGGATCGGGCTCGATCCTGGGTTCTTCCTTTTTCACCCGTTCCAAAATGGCTCCCATCGGAGTTGGCTCCTCAACCGCTGCCGGCTCTTGTGGAAGCGGCGCGGTTCCGCGCTTGAGTTGATGCAATTCGTTCTCCAGCGAATTGATCCGCCCGAGCAGGCGCAGCAACTGGTTGCTGGCTTCCTTCGCCTCGTCCCGGGCATTTCCCGCCTTCACCATTGCCGCGATGGGCCCGATCACCAACCAAAGCGCGAACAGAACTAGCAGAATGACGATTCCTTCCATGGCGATGGAAAAACCCTAACCAGCACCCCGCTGTCTGGCGACTTGAATCTCCGGAGCAGCCGGTTCCTCCCATCCCACGGGCACGCAATATGCTGTTGCACTCGGGAGGTCGGTTTCCTAAATTCCGGGCTTCGCTTCCCACCGTACCCGCATGAAACCTGCAAACCTGATTTTCGCCACCGCCGCCTCTCTTCTCGGCCTGTTCTCGCTCCCGTCCTGCAAATCCGGGGGCGGCGACACCATCAAGGTCGGTGAATTCGCCTCGCTCACCGGCAAGGAAGCGACGTTCGGCACCTCTTCGCATGAAGGAACCGAGCTGGCGATCGAGGAAATCAACGCCGCGGGTGGTGTGCTCGGCAAAAAAATCGAGCTGCTGACCGAGGACAACCAGTCGAAGGCCGGCGAACCCGCCAACATCGTCAACAAGCTGATTTCCCGCGACGGCGTGGTCGCCATCCTCGGCGAGGTCGCCTCCAGCCGGTCGCTCGAAGCCGCGCCGATCACCCAAGCCGCGAAAATCCCGCTCATTTCCCCGGCCTCCACCAACCCGAAAGTCACCGAAGTCGGCGACTACATTTTCCGCGTCTGCTTCATCGATCCCTTCCAAGGCACGGTGATGGCAAACTTCGCGGACAAGACCCTGAAGGCGAAGAAGGTTGCCGTCCTAACCGATGCGAAGAGCGACTACTCCAAGGGCCTGGCAAAATACTTCAAGGAGCAGTTCGCGAAAAACGGTGGCACACTCTCCTCCGAGCTCGACTACAACGGCGGCGACAAGGATTTCAAGGCGCAACTAACTACCATCAAGGGCGCCGCACCCGATGCGGTGTTTGTTCCCGGCTATTACAACGACGTCGCGCTGATCGCCATCCAGGCGAAAGAACTGGGCCTGGGCATCCCGCTGTTCGGTGGTGACGGTTGGGAATCGGAGAACCTCCTGCAAGTCGGCAAGGACGCGGTCGAAGGTCACTATTTCTCCACCCATTGCTCGCCGGAAGATACCTCGCCGAAAATGACCTCGTTCGTGGCGAACTATAAGAAGAAGTATAACAAAACTCCCGACGCGATGGCCGCACTCGGCTATGACTCCGCCTACGTCCTCGCCGATGCCATCAAGCGCGCCGGCACCACGGAAGGCCCCAAGCTGCGCGACGCGATTGCCGCCACCAAGGACTTCGATGGGGTCACCGGCAAGTTCTCACTCGACGCCAAGCGCGATGCGGTCAAGTCCGCCGCCATTCTCCAGATCAAGGACGGCAAGTTCAAGTTCCTCGAAACCATCGCACCTTGATAGATTAGCCAGCGCGTCCTGACGATGTTTCAACATACGACTTCCGCCGACCGCCAGTGAACGAGATCTCCCAACAGCTCGTCAACGGTCTGGCCCTCGGCGCGGTCTATGCCCTGATCGCCATCGGTTACACGATGGTCTATGGCGTGCTCCGCTTCATCAACTTCGCGCACGGTGATGTCTTCATGCTCGGTTCGTTCACCGGGTTTTATCTCGCGCCACAGGTTGCCAAATGGTTCCCGCTGCCGGGCTGGGGCTCGTGGACGGTGGTGATGTTGCTGACGATGATCATCTGCGCGATCATCGGGATCGTCATCGAATTGTTAGCTTATCGGCCGCTGCGCAATCGCCCGCGGCTCACCGTGTTGATCACGGCCATCGGCGTTTCGCTGCTCATTGAATACACCTTCCAGCACAAGGCGCTCTTCGGGGCCTCGCAGAAGGCTTTTCCCCAGCTTCTTCCTGCCGGCAATTTCACCATGGGCGGCTTGTCGTTCAACTCGACCCAGTTCGTGGTTCTCGGCGTGACCTTGGTCCTGCTCGCAGCTCTGACTTTCATCGTGAAAAAAACACGGATCGGCATGGCGATGCGCGCCGTTTCCCATAACTCCGCCGCAGCTTCGCTGATGGGGATCAGCAACACCTTCATCATCTCCTTCACCTTCGGCCTCGGCTCCGCGCTGGCCGGCGCGGGCGGCATCCTCTACGGCATGACCTACACCGGCATCGAGCCGTTCATGGGCGTGAACGTTGGGTTGAAGGCATTCGTCGCCGCCGTGTTAGGTGGCATCGGCAATTTGCCCGGCGCGGCGCTCGGCGGACTCGTGCTCGGAGTGGTGGAAACTTTCGCCGGAGGCATGTCGGGCATCTCGACTTACCGCGACGGAATTGCCTTCGCCATTTTGATCATCATCCTGATTTTCAAACCGACCGGCCTGCTCGGTTCCAAACAGATTGAGAAAGTCTGAAAATATGCACGGCATTTTAAAAGACCCCCGCCTGCTCTTGCTCACCGCCGTCGTGATTGCGGTGGTGGTGGGAATGGGTTCGGATCATATGAATCCATATTACGCAGGTGTCGTCATCGACATCGGCATCGCGATCATCCTTGCTGTTAGCCTGAACCTCATCAACGGCCACACCGGCCAGTTCAGCCTCGGTCATGCGGGGTTCATGTCGGTCGGTGCCTACGTTTCCGCGATGATCACGCTCTCCCTGCAGAAGAGCATGGGGGCTGACGCGCTGGCCTGGACCTTCCTTCCCGCACTCGTCGCGGGTGGCACGGTCGCCGCGCTTGCCGGGTTGTTAGTCGGCGTGCCGTCGCTGCGGTTGAAAGGCGACTATCTGGCGATCGTTACGCTGGGCTTCGGCGAAATCATCCGGGTGATTTTCCAGAACGTGGAGGCCGCCGGAGGCGCGAGCGGACTGAGCGGGATCCCGAAACTCACCGGTCTCACATGGACTTTCACGCTCGCCGCCATCACGGTTTATGTCGTCGGTTGCCTGGTGAATTCCACTTACGGCCGCGGCTTCATCGCGGTGCATGACGACGAGGTCGCCGCCAGTTCGATGGGCCTCAACCCGACCCGCTACAAAGTCACCGCCTTTGTCATCGGCGCGTTCTTCGCGGGAATCGCGGGCGGCTTGTTCGCCCACCACAAGACCTCGATCACGCCGCAGGTGTTCGATTTCATGAAGAGTTTCGAAGTCGTGGTCATGGTGATTCTCGGTGGCATGGGCCGCACCGCCGGAGTCATCCTCGCAGCGATCCTGCTCACGCTTGCACCGGAATTCCTCAGAGGGGTGGCGGAATACCGGATGATCATCTACGCCCTGCTGATCATCTTCCTGATGATCGCCCGGCCGCAGGGATTGTTCAATTTCGAACGGAAAAAGAAGCCTTTGAACTCATGAGCAAGCCCTTGCTGGAACTTGAGAACGTCACGATCCGTTTCGGCGGCTTGGTGGCGGTTAGCGAGGTGAGCCTGCGCGTGGGCGAGGGCGAGTTGATCGGCCTCATCGGTCCTAACGGCGCGGGCAAGACCACGGTTTTCAACATGATCACCGGCGTCTATCAGCCGACCGGCGGCAAGATCACCTTCGCTGGCAGGCCTACTGCCGGGTTGAAGCCGTACGTTCTCACGAAAAGCGGGATGGCACGCACCTTCCAAAACATCCGGCTGTTCGGCTCGATGAGCGTGTTCGACAACGTCCGCGCCGCCACCCAGCTCCACCGCTCCCATGGCATCCGCGAAGCCCTCTGGCGCGGCCATTCCCATCTGGCGGGCGAGAAGGAAGTCGAGGACCGGGTCCTCGACTTGCTCGAAGTATTCTCGCTCCAGGACTTCCGCGACGAGCTCGCCACCAGTCTCCCTTACGGTGCCCAGCGGCGACTGGAAATCGTCCGTGCCATGGCGACCCAACCGAAACTGTTGCTGCTAGACGAGCCGGCGGCCGGGATGAATCCCTCGGAAAAGGAAGACCTCATGCAACTCATCGAGTTCATCCGCAAGCGCTTCGGCATGGCGATCCTGCTGGTGGAGCATGACATGAAGGTCGTCATGGGCATCTGCGAACGCATCGCGGTCCTCGAGTATGGCATAAAGATTGCCGAGGGCAGCCCGAAGGAAATCCAGTGTCATCCGAAGGTGATCGAGGCTTATCTCGGTGCGGCTGCAACCCCCATCGAAACCGCACATGCTTGAGGTCGAAAATCTTCACGTCTCTTATGGAGCCATCAAGGCTTTGCATGGTGTGAGCCTGAAGGTCGAGAAGGGCAGCATCGTCACGCTCATCGGTGCCAATGGCGCGGGCAAATCCACCACGTTGCGCGGTCTATCAGGTTTGGTGAGATCCTCGTCGGGTTCGATCAAGTATGACGGCCAGGAAATCTCGAAACTCCCGGCGCACAAGATCGTCGGTCGCGGATTGTGTCATGTGCCGGAAGGCCGGATGATTTTTTCGAATCTCACAGTTCTTGAAAACCTCAAGATGGGCGCATACCTCCAGCGTGACACGAAGTGGATCGCCGCGCAGACTGACTATGTTTACGGGCTGTTCCCGCGCCTGAAGGAACGCCAAAGTCAGGCGGCCGGAACTTTGTCCGGAGGCGAGCAGCAAATGTTAGCCATCGGTCGCGCGCTGTTGAGCAAGCCGAAGTTCCTGATGCTCGACGAGCCGTCGCTCGGGATCGCGCCGTTGTTGGTGAAATCGATCTTCGAACGCATCGTCGAAATCAACCGCGAGCAAGGACTCACGATCCTCCTCGTCGAACAGAATGCCAATCTCGCGCTGGACATTTCCAGCTACGCCTACGTCCTGGAGACCGGCAAAATCCTGCTGGAAGGGCCGTCCGCCAAGCTCAAGGCCGATCCGCAGGTCCAAGCTTGCTACCTCGGCGCATGACGCTAACATCCGCTTTCGACCGGATAGAGAGTCCTCCCATGACACCCGACCAAGTCAGAGTGATTTTCGAGCGCGTCGCCTATCAGATGTTACTCGCCGGCTGGCTGAAAAGCCACGGCTTGATGCCGATTGGCTGTTAGGCATGGTCCACGCCGTCACCGGTTGGGACCGGAGGCGGACACCTCCACACAAGGCTAACTGGAGCGCGGGATTCAACCAGCCTGCACGGGAAATCGCGCTCCAATTTGCATCACTCCGCCTCCCGATGCCGCCAGCCGGGGAGCAGGAAAATCGAAATCCCCATGCTCAGCAGGATGCCGATCACCGCTACCGTCCCAAGACTGACAAGCGCGTCGCTCGACGAAAACACGAGGGAGCCGAAACCGATGACGTTCGACGCGCCGCAGAATAACAGGGCCTTGCCGGTGCCTTGCCATAGGTCTTTGAAATTCCCCCCGGTGCGGCGCAGGCTGAGCGTCACGTGGATGGCATAGTCGATGCCGGTCCCTAGCAGGAGCGGGGTGGCCATCAGGTTGACGAAGTTCCATTTCAGTCCGGTCAGGCTCATGATGGCGAGCAGCAGCAAGGTGCTCACGACCATCGCAAACAAGGCCAGCGCGACATCGCCCGCGCGGCGGAAGATGGCGATCATCATGCCGACGAGCAGGACAAACATCGGCACCAGCATCCGCGTCATGTCCTCCCTGACGAGTTTCGCGATAGCCGGCTTGAAGAGATCCCAGCCGCTCAGCCAGATGCCATCGCCGGTCATGGCGCGGAACTTTTCGTAACCGGCTCCGGCGGGATCGACTCCGGTGGCCGGTTCCACCGAGCCTAGCATATGGCCGCCGCCGTCCGGCTTGCGGGCCAGGAAAAGCCGCATGACTTCCTGTGCGGCTGCTGATTGCGGATAGATCAATCCACTTTCCGCGGTCTGCCGGCCTATGGCATCCAACACACCGCGGCCGAGGGCGAGTCCTTCCTCGGTGAATCCGGCGGCATCGGCCTCGCGGAGCAGGCGCTCGCGGTCAGCGGCGAGGGCGGCGAGAACCGG
>JBGSOI010000204.1:0-8743 GCA_041739215.1 Akkermansiaceae bacterium | reverse complement strand
GGCGATCTGGGAGACGGGCTTGCCGGTGTGGGTGAGTTCGACGGCCTGGGCCTTGAACTCGGCGGTGTAACGTTGGCGTGGCTTAGATTTCATCTGGACGGATTGTGGAGGTGGGTGGTCCAGAAATCTAGCTCACCTCATTTGCCTTTGTGTTAATGCGCGAGGACTGACCCCATTTTCATGTTAATGCGCGAGGACTGACCCCATTTTCAACGTGTTTTCGTCACATATACATTGGAAAACCCAACCACAGGTCAAATCTACGCTGGGCGGACAAGCGGATACGGTCATCCGAGAGGCATTGTCTATTTGAGATACCTTACTCACTGGAGGCGCTTTTTGGGCTTCACTACAGTAAAAATGGATGTCGCTGCTCAGGGGTGGCCGCATGGTTACTATGCTATAAGGGGCCGTGAGCAACAATTAATTGACAATTATGGTGGTGTTGGTAACCCAAGAGTAGCCAATTTAATAAGAGGTGTGGCGGCGGCAAATCCTCAAGGTCGGATTTATCACTGGGCGTCTGACAAATACTTTGGGCCTTTAGCTAAATACACAGGTTGGTAACATTATGAGTGAGATTATACATCAGCTGAATCAGCTTATTGAAGAGGCTTCAAAATTAATTAAATTTAATAACGAACTAGATATAGAGTTCAAGCGCGTGACTGAAGAAACAATTAAGTCAAAATCATTGTGGAAAAAACGAATTGTATTAAAAGATTTTTCTGAGTGTTTGATGGATGTTGATCCGGGTCTTTCAAATAGGATTAAAATATTTTTGCGTGATTCCAAGTCATAAGTGAGGAGAACGGTAATCGATCGGGTCAGTAATCGATCCAGTCCCGGCTAATAAGCATTGAGCCTCGGCGGGCTCGTCCCGAAAAACAGACAGACTACATTTACGTCTTACATGACCCCCTAAATCCGCTCTCGACTGCGTTCCCCCAAAAGCTTTTTTAATTCCATGACGACCAAACAGTACACCACAATCGCGGCGGCGTGTGCCGTCCTCTCGGCATCCTGCGGCACGAGTTACCAAAATCCCGCGAAGGATCCTGCAAAAACGGCGGTTCTCCAAAGTGAATCCACGCGAAGCGGACTTTACACCTGGGCCAACTATGTGGTGGAGGTGGTCGATGAAAAGCCGATCAACTACCTGACCTCGTGGAGCACGGCGAGCAAGGAAATCGTGGTGCCGGCCGGCAAGCACAGCCTGGTGCTGGCAGGAACCTTCAACCGCGGTTTCGGGACCGGCGGCCCGTACACGGGACGAGGCGACCTGAGCATGACCTTCCGGCCGGGCCTCGAATACAAGGCGAATGGCAAGGTGGAAGGATCGAAGGTGGCGATGTGGATCGAAGACTCGGCAACCTCGAAGCCGGTTTCCGAAACGATCCGGGTTCCCTATCAAATTCTGCCGCAGTCCACGTACACTCCGATTTTCATCCCCGTGGCCAACTAGGGAGCAGGCCCCCATATGCGGGATCATTCAAAAAACCGCTTCAGCGTCCGCTGCTCGGCGGGATCGAGCGCGTCGCGCCAGACGCGGTCGCCGCCTTTGCCGGTAGCCTCGGTGTTGCCGCCTGCGGAGATGGCGGACGGGGCTTGATCCACGTCGTGCTCGCCGTCCTGCAGTTCGAGCAAATCCCCGGGAGTCGCCCGCGACAGGTCCTTGGACTCGAGGCCCGTGAGTTTGCCGGTCTCGAGCCGATCTCTCTCAGCGCCAAGGACGCCGGGCGCGTGACCCGGGCCGCGATTGACTCCGCCATTGCCCGGGCCTTCGCCGGGTTTGTCACCTTCGCCTTCGCCATCCCCGGCTAACAATTCATCGGACCAATCCTCGCCTTCACCTTTGCCCTGGCCGTTCTTCATGGCTTCGCCGTGCTTCTTCAGGTTTTCGCGGAGTTGTTCGATCTGTTCGGGCGTGAGGTTTGCCATGTCCTTCAAATCGAGTTGTTTCATCTGCTCGAGCAGCGCCGAGTTCGGCTTCATCGCGCCGTTTTGCAGCCCTTGCAGCGCTTGGTCGAATTCCTCCATCAGCCGGTTCTTCTCCGCCTGGTTCGCGGCACCCGCGTTTTTCTCAAGCTGTCCCAGCGCCCTGTCCGCGCGACCCAACTCCCGCTCGACCCGCTCGGTTTCGGCGCGGTGGGCCTTTTTCAAGGAATCGGTCGCTTCGAGCGACGAGTGGCTGAACCACTGTTCTTCCTCTTGCGATTTCAGCTCATCGAGCTTCTTGCGCGTCTCCTCAAGGTATTTTTCATCGACGACTTCTTCCTTGGTCAGCTTGTCCAACTCCGTGTCGAGTTGCTTCCACGCCTGCGGTTGCTCTGCCGCGCCCTCCGGATGGACGCTCCGCGCGGCCATCGGGATGAACAGCCCGGCAGCTAACAAGACCAGCGCCCCCAGCGGTGGCACCAACAAGCGCGGCCACTGCCAGGCCAGCCCGGCGTCGATTTTCTCGATAGGTGCCGGCCACGGCGCGACCCCTGCCCGCGCCGCCGACAAGGAGTTCCTCAAGCGCATCGCCGCCTCGATCCTCACCAGCGACTGTTCCGGTTTTTCAAATCTCCGCGCCGCCCACGCCCAGCAGGCCAGGGCTAACACCAACAGCGCGCCGCCGATGGCAGCCGCCAACACCCACGGTTCAACCAGCGGCACCTCCCGCCTCACGACCAATAAGACCACCGCGCCCAAGACAGCGACTACCAGCAGGGGAGCCGCGAGGGTTTCCAGCCACCACGCGAGGTTCACCTGGCGGGACACTTGCTTCGCCTTCGCCTGCCAGTGGTCGCGATTGGTGGTTTCCGAAGTGGCTGACATGAGAGGGAATCTATCTGCTGCCGATCGGAAAGCGATTGGAAAAAATGCGTCCCGGCCCAGACTGTCGGGACGCTTTACTTGATGTTGATTCCAGTGCCCTCCTCCGTAACCTCTCGCCACCTTCGACCGAAAAGCCCATGAGAACCTTCCTGCTCCTCGCCGCCCTCCTCACCACACCTGCTGCAGTCGCCCAAGCTCCGGTGAAGCTCCAGATCACCTGCAACGACCAGATGACCTTCAACACGAAAGGATTTGAAGTGACTGCCGGGCAGAAGGTCAGCCTCACGCTGAAGAACGTCGGGAAAATCCCGCTCAAGACGATGGGTCACAACCTCGTCCTGCTCAAGCCTGGAACCCCGCTGGCGGAGTTCTCCGGCAAGGCCGCGGCGGCGAAATCCAATGGCTTCATCCCGCAGGACGCGGAATCGAAAAAGGTGATCATCGCAGCCACCAAACGCCTCGGCGGGGGCGACAGCGACACCATCACCTTCACTCTAACCGAGCCTGGTGTATATCCGTTCATCTGCACCACCCCCGGCCACTTCTCGGAAATGCAGGGCGTGATCACAGTCAAGGCGAAGTAAGGAGGGTCGACCGAAGGTCAGCCCTCCTCAAATCCACTCCAACGCCTGCTCCAGCGACTCGACGACTTGATCCGCGCCATGCGCTTCCAGCGCAGTGGTGGAAAACTGGCCGGTCGCCACCGCCAGGCAGCGGGCACCAATCGCATGTGCACAGGCGATGTCTTTCGGCGTATCGCCGATGACCCACGTTTCCGCTGCGGTGAAAGTTCGTCCGGTGTGGACCGCCGCGCGTTCCAGGGCGATCGGGCCTAGCCGGTTGCGGTCGGCGTGGTCGGAGCCGTAGGCCCCGAATGGAAAGTGGTCGGCCAGTCCGAAGTGCCGCATCTTGGAGGCAGCGCCGCCGGCGGTGTTGCCGGTTAGAAGTCCGATGCCCGCATCGCGGCGGCCCGCCAGTTCCGTTAGCAAATCGTGAACACCGTCGAACACGCGGCCGGAATAACCGCCATGCGTTAGATTCCAGTCGAGCCTGCCGAGATAAACCTCGAAGTAGGTGTCGATCCGATCGCGGGTGGGTTCGATTTCGAAATGGGCGTGGATGTTGGCCACAATCCCGAGATCGGTGCTGCCAGCCAGATCGAGCGCAGGGCCCTCGTGACCGAAGATTTCGCGGGTCGCTTCTTTCAACGCCGCCATCCCGGCACCGCCTGTGTCAACCAGAGTGCCGTCGATGTCGAACAGATAGAGCATCCGGAAATCAGGCCTTGGGCGCGTCTTCCTTGCTTTCCGGACTTTCGTCAGGAACCTCGTCAGGCACTTCGTCCGGGATATCCTCGTCGATGACTTCGTCTTCCTCGAAGTCGTCCTCTTCCATCAATTCGCCGTGGAACAAGTGGAACTTGCGTTTGCGTTGATGGGCAGGAAGTGGCGAGAGGATCATGGCGACGGCACGGCCGTTGAGGCGCGGGGCTTGGTCCACCTGGGCCATCGTTTTGAGATCCTCGATGATGCGGTTTAGCACCACGAAGCCGAGATCCTTGTGCGCGTTTTCACGACCGCGGAACTGGAGGACGAAGCGGCACTTGTGGTTGCCTTCGAGGAATCCTTCGGCGCGGCCGAGCTTGATGTTGTAGTCGTGCTGACCCGTGCCGACGCGGAATTTCACTTCCTTCATGCGGGTGGCGCTTTTCGACTTCTGCTTCTTCAGCTTGGCCTGCTCGTACTTGTATTTCCCGTAGTCGACGATTTTGCAGACCGGTGGGTCCACTTGGCCGGCGATCTCGACGAGGTCGAGTCCGAGCGATTGGGCTTTGGCAAGCGCCTCGCGGGAACTCATGACCCCGAGCTGCTCGCCGGTGGCCATGACGACGCGGACTTTCGGGGCGCGGATTCGATCGTTGATCCGCGTCATATCGCGGTAACGACCCCTGTTTGGATCTCTTTGTGGCTTAGCGATGGTATTGTCCTCCAGTGAGTGAATGCGACGCGCCGCTGCACGGACGGACAAAGCCGCCGCACAATACCAGTGCGAAGAGGGATGCGGAACGATGGACCAAACGCCGGATCATGGATCGGAGACAGCGGGGCCTGACCGATCAATGGGATCGGTTGTGAGAGTCGAGGTGGATCGTTCCAAGGAAATCATAGAGCGGCGGGTGCCGGGGATCGTCACATGCAAGGGTGGGGGAGAAATCTCTGATCCAATCCTTCCGGGTGCGTCTGGAACGAGTTAATACGGGACGGGTTTGGATCGGGCAAGTCTCTTTTTACAAGCTCCGTTCGCGGATCTCCGTGGTGATTTTTTCCGTAAACTCTTCGAGCGTCATGGTGGCCAGCTCCTCGTGGTCGCGGTGACGGACCGAAACGGTGCCATCCTCCACTTCCTTCGCGCCGAGGACGAGCATGTAGGGAACGCGGTCGAGGCGGGCGTTGCGGATCTTCGCTCCGACCTTCTCATTGGTGCGGTCCACAGACACCCGCACGCCGACATCGGCGAGCTTGGCGGCGGTGGCTTCGGCGGATTCAAGGGTCTTCTCAGAGATCGGGATCACGCGGACTTGCTCGGGGGCGAGCCAGGCGGGGAATTTTCCTTCGAAGTGCTCGATGAGCAGGCCGGTAAACCGTTCCAACGAACCGAACGGCGCGCGATGGATCATCACCGGCACGTGCTGCTGGTTGTCGGCTCCGACGTATGTTAGGCCGAAACGCACTGGCAGGTTATAATCGACCTGCACGGTGCCTAACTGCCAATCGCGGCCGATGACATCCTTGACGACGAAGTCGATCTTCGGGCCGTAGAAAGCGGCTTCTCCGAGTTCTTCGGTGTATTCCACTCCGAGCGTCTGCACGGCCTCACGGAGCGCGGCTTCCGCCTTGTCCCAGTTTTCCGGGGAGCCGACGTATTTGTCGGACTCGGGATCGCGGAGTGACAGGCGCACGCGGTATTCGTGCATGCCGAGGGTGTTGAGAACTTTCTTCACCAAATCCAAACAGCCGGTGACTTCCGCGGCGACTTGGTCGGGCGTGCAGAAAAGGTGGGCGTCGTCCTGCGTGAAGCCGCGGACGCGGGTCATCCCGCCGAGCTCGCCGGATTGCTCCCAGCGATAGACCGTGCCGAACTCGGCGAGTCTAACGGGCAGGTCGCGGTAGGAGTGGTGGTCGCTCGCGTAGATCTTGATGTGGTGCGGGCAGTTCATCGGCTTGAGCAGGTAGCCTTCGAAAGTGCCGTCTGACAGGCCGTTGATCAGGGTGGCGCAGGTGGCGTCCTCATCCGCGAGTTTCTCCAGCACGTCGCGCTCGGCGATGGCCGGATACTGGCTCTCCTGATAGTAGGGGAAATGGCCGGACGTCCGATAGAGATCCAGCTTGCCAATGTGCGGAGTGAAGACCTGCGAGTAGCCATGCTTGTCGAGCTCCTGGGTGATGAATTCCTGCAACGAACGGCGGACGAGCGCGCCCTTCGGTTTCCAAAGAACCAGCCCTTGGCCGACCATTTCGTCGATGTGGAAAAGCCCGAGCTCCTTGCCGAGGCGGCGGTGGTCGCGCTTCTTGGCTTCCTCAAGCCGGTGCAGGTGGCCCTCTAGCAATTCCTTGCTTTCGAACGCCGTGCCGTAGAGCCGCTGGAGCTGGCCTTTCGACTCGTCGCCCAAATAGAACGACGAGGAAACCGACATCAGCTTAACGTTCTTGCACTTCGAGGTGTAACCGACGTGAGGACCGGCGCAGAGGTCGATGAAGTCACCGTTCTGGAAACACGAAATTTGTTCACCCTCGGGAATCTTGTCGATCAGGTCGAGCTTGAAGCGGGACGGATTGCCCGGGCGCTCGGTTAGGCCGCCGAGACGGCCGCTTTCCGCCATCGCTTTCGCTTCCTCGCGGGAGATCGCCTTGTATTCGAACTTCTGGTTCTCCTTCGCGATCTTCTTCATCTCCGCCTCGATTTTTTCGAAATCATCGGGGGTGACGCGGTGGGCCATTTCGAAATCATAGTAGAAGCCGGTCTCAATCGGCGGGCCGTAGGCGAACTGGGCGTCCGGCCAGAGGCGGAGGATGGCGGTGGCCATCACGTGGGCGGAGGAGTGGCGGACCCGCTCCAGATCGGTCATCTGGGCGCGTTCGTCGAGAGTCTTGCGGTCGTTCATGCTGGGCACAGGGAAACCCGATGGGGCTTGGATGTTCAAGGGAAATGGCGGAGGCGTTTCACTCGCGTGGCTGCGGCGTCCCGCCGCAAGTCGTGAAAACCCCGTTTCAAAGGCTCGTGGATGGTTCTGTAATCCGCCTCCGGACCTGCGCCACGGATACCCAAGTCTTCGGTTGGCAAAACCTCAATGCTTTTTCGTCATGAATGCCCGCACCTCGCTGCGGGCATCCACGGGCAACGACTCCACCCATTGCCCGGCGGCCTTCGGATCATAAACCGCCCAGTTCTTCGCCATGTTCTTCTGCGCCCACAGCTTGGCGTCTCCCGCAGGCAGGGAGCCCACCCACTCGCTGGCGGCGGCGGGATCCCTGAACGCCAGCTTCGATGCGTATTCCGACGCCATCAGGAAAGGGTCGGTCTTGGTGCCTATCCACCCTTCCGGACGTGGTGCCGGATTGGCGACCAGATAGCGGATCGCCTCGCCCGTGACCGGCGTATTGCCTGTGAACACCGAATTGTAGTGAACGGACTCCCTGCCAGCCACGATCATTTGGGCGACTTGCTTTTTCTTGTCGTCCGGCAGGGCGGCGAACTGTCGGCCCAGCTCGGCGATCTTGTCAGGCCCCCACTCCTCCATCAGGTGCAAATACGGCGCGGAGCTCACGGAGTCCTTCAGATCGATCTCACCGATTCGATCCAACCATTCCGCCGGATCCCCGACCTTGATCTTATTTGAATCGCCAAATCTGCTAAGCAGCTCGGCCGTGCCGGATGTCAGCGACTTCCGGGCAAGTTCCCGCTCTTCTTCGGAGTCCAGCCCGGCGATCAGTGTTTCCACCCTCGCCGGGTCAGCGGCCAAGGATCGGCACATATCTGCAATGAGTTTCCGTCGATTTTCGGCATCCAATTCCAGTCCGGCCATGCGAGTTAGCGCTTCTTCCGGTTTATACCACGCCAGCTTTTCCCACGCGTTCTCCCGAATTTTTTCCGCCTGCCCGGCAGTGAATCGATAGCTTTCAATCTCCGCATCCAGCCATTTCCGGGCATCCTCTCCGTCGCGGATGAAGGCCCAGCAATTCTTCGCGACCGAGGCCCTCCAGACAGGCGGAAGATTGGCTAGCTCTTCGAACAATTTTCCTCTCAGCTCCGGGTTTTGGCGGAGGCTTCCGTAGAAGAGTCCAAAACCTTCCGGCCGATCCCACAGCGCCCGGATCTCGCTGGAAAACGAGGTGACAAGCCTCTGACCGCATAACGCCACCTCCGCCCGTTTCCTCAGTGACGGCGGCAACGAGGCGAGTTCGGCCTGGAGTCCGGCCGGGGAGGTATCGGCCAACTGGCGAAGCACGCCGGATATCTTTTCCAATCCATCTTCGGAAATTCCCGCAGCCGCCATCTCCTGCAGGCGTTGCAGCGCGAGGGCGGGGTGGGTTCCGGCGACCGCCTGCAAGGCCCCCAGCTCCGCGGTTTTGTCCGGGTGCTTCCTGAAAAAATCGATCAGCCGCTCCGGTTCCTTTTCCGCCAGGGAGTCGATCATGATCGGATCGGCTTTGAGGTTGTTCTTGAACGACCACGCCAGCGCGCCTTCCGGATCCGTTTCGCTCCAGCGGGCAAGCAGGATGCTCCTGAAAAGCAGGCGCTCCGGCCCACCCTTGACGTTGAACCAGCCGCCCCCGAGCCAGGCGGCGATTTCCGTGGGCGACAGGGAATTCGCCAGGGCGATGGTCGCGCCGAGCCGCTCCTCCGGGGTGCCGGCGGCGCG
>JBGSOI010000193.1:0-12923 GCA_041739215.1 Akkermansiaceae bacterium | reverse complement strand
GGCAGGTACGCCTCCAGCCGATTAGCCGCGGAAACCTCCAATGCTGTTTGCGCGGTCACGATGACGGAGGTCATCGCCAGTGCGCAAGGCGATGTATACAACATGGAAGGCGTTTCGGATTATGCCGAGCCTGAATCCTATTATCTGGCAACCTATGCAACCACCCCAGGCGATCTCAAAGACGAGCAGAAAGACTTTGCCCTGCAAAATGAAGGCTGGAAATTATTCATCGAACTGATCCCGCCCCAAAATCGTCAAATGGTGGCTCAATATAACACCTTTACAGACGGATACTCGAACACCCTGGCGGCTGTGGACCAGACCAAGGATGACCCCTCCCAGTGGATTCTGGAAATCGACGTTGCCGACCTCCAGGACAAGGACTCGCTTGTCTTTACCATGATCCACGAATACGCCCACATCCTCACGCTTAACGCCTCGCAGGTCACACCCGACCAGGAGATCGTGAATGATCCCCTCAATTTATCTTTGCAGAAAAGCAAAGCTGCCGCCTGTCAAAACTATTTTACGGGCACGGGTTGCAGTTACGCAGGCTCATATATTGACGATTTTTATAACCGCTTTTGGGTGAACGTGAACGCTGAGTGGGCGAAAGTAGACGCACTCCAATACGATGCCGAAGACCTTACCCCTTATTATGATGCCCTTTATAATTTCTACAAAACACACCAGGATCAATTCGTTGACGACTACGCCACCACGCATCCGACGGAGGACATCGCCGAATCTTTTGCCTATTTTGTATTCAGTCCCAAACCGACGGGTAATTCCATCAAAGAACAGAAAGTCGCCTTCTTTTACGAATATCCCGAACTGGTCGAATTACGCGCCAATATTCTTGGCAGCCTTTGTACATCGTCTCCACAAGAACCGCAATGAGCCAACCAAATGACCAAACTCCCCATCGCTGAATCATACTGGGTCGAAGAAAACCGCTTCCTTGCGGGTGAATACCCTGGCAGCCGCGACCCCCAGTCCGCGCGCCGCCGCATCGATGCCTTTCTCGAAGCGGGTGTCACCGCCTTCATTGACCTGACCGAGTCGCACGAACTCGTCCCCTACGAAGGCATCCTCATGGAAGAGGCAAAGCTTTACGACATCAATGTTTCGTATCAACGCCTCCCCATCCGCGACATGAGAGTGCCTTCATCCGACACCATGACCGCCATCCTCAATGCTGTTGACAAAGCCATCAACGATGGCAACTGTGTTTACGTCCACTGCTGGGGAGGGATTGGGCGCACGGGCATGGTCGTCGGCTGTTATCTTGTCCGCCACGGCATGTCAAACGAACAGGCGCTCGAAAAGGTCAATCGGTTATTCAAAACCCGCCCCGTCGACCTCTACCATCCGCGCTCACCGGAAACCGATGCGCAGGTCGAATTTGTCCGCAACTGGTGGGACGACCCAAAAACCCTGCCTGGCAACCTCAAATGTTTTTGTGAAGGATGAACTGGCACACGCGCTACCTCCAACAAGCCGCCTGGACTCGCGACCTGCGAACCTATGTATTCGAACAGGCAGGATTGAAAACCGCGCGCCGCGTGCTGGAAGTGGGATGCGGAACGGGAGCGATTCTACGCGAGGTGACTGCTCCCACCCTGCACGGACTCGACCTTGAAGCTGGTTCGCTCGCCGAGTGCCAAGTCCACGCCCCAGCCGCTTCGCTGACGCAAGGCGATGCGCACTTCCTCCCCTACCCGAGTCAATCGTTTGACATCGTCTATTGCCACTTCCTTTTGCTTTGGGTAAAAGACCCATTGCAAGTCGTTTGCGAAATGGCGCGGGTGGGACGCAGCGTGTTAGCATTGGCAGAACCAGACTACAGCCAGCGGGTGGATGAACCGTCCGCACTCAAACCGCTTGGCGAATGGCAGACGGAAGCACTGCGCAGGCAGGGAGCCAACCCATCCTTCGGCGCGTCGCTGGCAGAGACCTTTTATCGGGCTGGGATCAAGCTGATCGAAACGGGACCCATTCAAGGCGGGGCGGTGGTCAAATCCACTGATGACTGGGAAACGGAATGGGATGTGATCGAGTCCGACCTGGCAGGAATCGTCCCGGGGGTGAAAATCCAAAAAATGAAAAAACTGGATGAGGCGGCACGCAGGAATGGGGAACGCACCTTACATGTTCCTACGTTTTTCGCCTGGGGCACCTCAAAGCCCGCATTGGAAGTATAATTTCGTTGAAGTCAGGAGGCTCGTTTGGAAAATTTTGAACAGGTGGCGCAAACGGAAGCGCAGCCCGAAACGCAGGACCCCGCCCCCTCGGAGGAAAAGACGAACTGGGGCCGGTTTATATTCGATGTGATCGAAACCCTGGCGCTGGCGGGCATTCTATTTTTGGGTATCAACGCGGTTTCGGCGCGTGTCCGAGTGGACGGGTTTAGCATGTTGCCGACGCTGGAAGACGGCGAGTTTGTTTTGGTCAGTAAGTTGAATTATCGGTTCGGCGATGTGGAACGCGGCGAACATGGTTCAAGTGGCATGGCGGAGCCGGTCGCGCCGCGCCGCCACGCGGGGCAGGAGCTCATGCCGCGGCAGATCGAAATCGCCGAGTGTCAGGCCGGTGGAAAGTGTCAGCCGCAAGCTCGCGCACGGGACCAGCGGGGCGGGGGCCAGCACCACCAGGCGGCAAGCGGCGGTTTCGCAAAGCTGCTTCAAACGCCACCACGCCGCCGCAGGAATCGACCGCAGCGCGGCCGTGGGCAGGCCGCACAGGTCAAGCATCACGAATGGCACGTTGCCATCGCGCACCAGCAGATCGGTGGCCTTGAGTGCTTGCTGGATTCTCGCGCAGCGCACCCACAAAAGCTGCGAGCACGCGGCGGCGGTGTGGGACGCCGGATCGAAGTGATCGCCGCCATCGACCAGCACGAATTTCGGGAAGTCGGCCGCCTCCTCCGGCTCCGCCAGCAAGCCGGCGATCCACAGCGAAAGCCCGCCGCCCTCGGCCGCCGGAATGATCTCGGAAATCGCTCCTGCCGGGAAGGTGGCGGGGTCGAAAAGCGTCTGCGAAATCTCATCGGGCGTTTCGGAAACGGGCGCAAAACCATGTGCCGCGGGGAATTTCTCCCGCAGTTGCCGACGGATTTCCTGAAGGGGCGTCGCCGTCACGGCGGCAATTTAGCGAGTCTTCAGAAGTGTTCAAGAGAACAATCAAGAGCGGATCAATCCAGAGGGGCACAACCGCCGCCGTTGCAAATCAAGCTGCGCTAAAATGTAACCATATTTAAACTATCGTGAATTTGCGTTCGCGAGGCGGGTTGGCGAATCTGCGGAGATCAGACCAAGGAACGGGGATGCGCTTGCGACCCACCGCCCTCTGGTCCGATTGAGATCCAGCCTTCCCATGAGCCGCCGCCCGTCCCTTTTTCTCGCTTCCTTGCTCTGCCCGGGTGTCCAAACCCAGGCTGAGACGCTGCCCCAGCGCTACGATTACAGCTACCAGCTCTACCGCGAGGATGATGACCGGATCGACGTCGAGGCGCACTACCTCCGCGCCCGGATCGAGCTGAACGACGCCACCTCGTTCCGTTTCCAATGGCTCCATGATGCGATCAGCGGGGCCTCGCCGACCGGTGCCTTGCCTGGCGGGAGCCAACCTTACCTGGCCGATGTCGAAGATGTCCGCAGGGGTTTGCTCGGGGCGATTTCACGGCAGTTCGGCGATCACCGGGTGGAACTCGAAATTGCCCGCAGTACCGAGGATGACTACGTCTCCCGCGGTGTGGCGGTGAGCGACACTTGGGAACTCAATCAGAAAAACACCACGCTTACCTACGGCTTCAACTATCTGGATGATGTCGTCTCGGTTCCGATCCTCGGTGAACGTGACAAACATGGCTACGACCTCTTCACCGGCGTCAGCCAGATCATCGACAAGGACACCGTCATCTCCGCCAATCTAACACTCGGCTACGGCGACGGTTATTTGAATGATCCCTACAAGGTCGTGCAGCGGACCGACATCGTCCAGGTCCCGGACGGACTCGGCGGCACCGTCGACCTTCCGGTGGTCAACATCTACCGTGAGAACCGGCCCGACACCCGGTTCCGCCAGGTCCTGCAGCTTGGGGCGAGGCGGTTCTTCGAGCCCGCGGACGGTGCCCTCGACGCCACCCTGAGGCTCGGCCACGACGACTTCGGGATTCTATCGGAAACGGTGCAGATCGAATGGCGGCAGAACGTCACCTCGCGCTTCCAAGCCGTGCCGTTCGCGCGTTTCTATCATCAGAGCGCTGCCGACTTTTTTGTCCAGTCGCTCGACGGCATGGCCATCGGCACCCCGTCGAACGACCCGGACGGCAGCAGTCCGAACTACTCGGCGGACTACCGGCTGTCCTCCTTCAACGCCATCAGCGGCGGCCTCCGCCTGCTCTATCGGTTCAACGACACCTTCGCCGTCACCGCCGCCTATGAACGCTACGTGATGAGCGGCACCGGCAGCGCTTCGGATCGCTCGCAGGACGAGGCCTACATCAGCGCCGACATCTGGACCTTCGGCATCAACGCGGAATTCTAACCTAACATCCGGTTTTCATGACCCTCACCCAGGACCCACCCCTCCAAGCGGACGCCAATGGCATCCGTCATCTGGAGTTCAACGCGCTGGGGACGAAATGCTCCGTGAAATTCAGGCTGGCGGATGATCGCAAGGCGCTCGAATTCGCCGCAGAGGTGCTCGGCTGGATCGGCGGCTTCGAGGCGGAATTCTCCCGCTTCCGGCCCGGGTCGGTAGTCTCCCGGGTCAACGCCGCCGCCGGTCGCGACTGGGTGGAGGTGGATGATGAGATGGACCATCTGCTCACGCTTGCCGGCGACCTGCACCGGCGGACCGACGGCATCCTCGACCCCACGTTGCTGCCGCTGCTGCGCGTGTGGGACTGGAAGCAGGCCCATTTGAAATTGCCGGCCGCCTCCGAGGTCAAAGCCGCGCTCGCTCTAACCGGCTGGGAGAAGGTCCAGCGGCGGCCGGGTGCGGTCCGCTTGCCGGAGGCCGGCATGGGCCTCGACTTCGGTGGCTTTGGCAAGGAATACGCCGTCGACTATCTCGCCAGAATCGCGCGCCAAGCAGGCATTGCGGATGCGCTCATCGACCTCGGGCGCGACATTTTCGCCCTCGGCGGAAATGGCAGGCACCCGTTCTGGCACGTCGGTATCGAAGACGGCTGCAAGCCCGGCAATTGCTGGGGCGGTCTCGCCGTCAGCGACCACGCGGTCTCCGCATCCGGCGACTACGCCCGCCATTTCACCCACAACGGGATCCGCTACGGCCACATCCTCGACCCGCGCACCGGCTGGCCGGTCGCCAATGGCATGCGGGCGGTGACCGTCGTCGCACCGTCCTGCCTCGAAGCCGGGGTTTACAGCACCGCGGTTTTCGTCCTCGGCCCTCGCGAGGGCCTTCACCTCGCTTCGCTGGCCCGCGGCGTCGAAGTTTGTGCCCAGGCCGACTCCGGCATCGAAGGTACCCGCGGCTTCGGCCGCTGGCTGGTCACCGCCGCCTGATTTCCCATCTAACCGCCAACCACCACCATCCCGTGAAATCCATCCTGACATCACTCGCCCTCGCCTGCTCCACCCTCGTCCTGCCCGCCGCCGACGCGGCGAAAGCCGGACAGCAAGTCCCCAAGCTCTCGCAGCTTCTGCCCGGTGCCAGCCTGCCTAACACCTCGGGCAAAGTCGTGCTCGTCGACTTCTGGGCCTCCTGGTGCGCTCCTTGCAAAGCGTCCTTCCCCGCACTCAACCGCCTGCATGCCAAGTATGCCTCGCAAGGCCTGGTGATCATCGGCGTCGGGGTCGACGACAATGCTGCCAAATACCAGGAATTCGCCGGCAAGATGGGTGCCAGGTTCCCGATCGCCCACGACTCCGCCCACAAGGCCGCGGAGTTCTTCAATCCGCCCTCCATGCCCACCAGCTACATCGCCGACCGCAAGGGCGTGATCCGCCGGGTCCATACGGGCTTCCGCGGCGCGAAGACCGAGGCTGAATACACGACCGAGATCGAAGCCCTCCTCGCGGAAAAGTGATTCCAACCGTCATGAAATTTCCCGCCGTCATTCTTTGCCTCGCCCTCTGCGCCTGCTCGCCGTCACTCGTCCGGGTGAAACCCTACGAACGCGGCAACCTCGCCCTGCCGGTCATGGCCGAATCCCTCGACCCGCTGCAAAAAGCGATGACCGAGCACGCCTATTTCTCCCGCGAAGCCACCTACGGCGGCGGCGGAGTCGGGGGCGGTGGCTGCGGCTGCAACTGAATCGTCCCCGTTTCAAACTTAACACAAACTAACATCAACATCATGATCCACTCCATCCGCCCTTACGCTAGAACCCGGCTCTTCGCTTCCCGGCTCAGTTCATTGCTGCTCCTGTTCCAGCGCTCGCCGATCGTCCAGATGCTTTTCCCGGAAGCCCGCATCCTCGGCGGTGCCGGCCTCGGGGAAATCACGAAATGGTCCGTGGCCGTTATCGCCGGCCTTGGTGCCTACGACACGGTCTCCGGCGCCAGCACCGTCACCCAGCTCACTCCCGTTCCCAAATCCTCAACCGTTCCCGCCTCGATCGGGAATCCCTTGAGCTTCACCTTCCAATACGGTGGCTCTGATACTCCCGATCACTTCCAGATCGTCGGACCCGTTCCCGCGGGCTTGACCCAAAGCCGCACCCGCGGCGCCCGGACCGACACGCTCTCCGGAGTGCCAACCCAGACGGGCAACTTCCCCATCACCATCAAGGCCTGGCGGGATTCCTCCCAGAACGACGACTCCGTCTCCGCCAGGTTCACCATCCAAATCGGCAGCGAGGCGGTCATCGCCAAACCGGTGATCCTCTCCCAGCCGAAACCGGTATCGATCAAGGCCGGCAAAAGGGCGACGCTCAAAGTCGCCGCATCCGGCACCGGTCTGGCCTATCAGTGGTACAAAGGCGCATCCGGCGTGACCGCCAAACCGGTGATCGGGGCGAAATCCGCCACCTTCAAAACCCCGGCGCTCAAAACCACCACCAAATACTGGGTCCGCGTGGCCAATGCTTCCGGCAGTTCGAAGTCGAAAACGGTTACCGTCACCGTCCGCTAGAAAGCGAGCGAAGGCAATCCATCAATCCACGTGTTCCGCCCAGCCGTGGTCCCGGCACAGGGCGGATCCGGCGATGAGCCGCGACCGGTTTTTCTGCGAGATCACGGCGGCGGCACCTGCAGTTGGAACCATCGCGCCATTGACCTCATCAGGGTCGATCCATACCGGAATTCTTGTAGAGAGATAAAGACAGAGCATCGATCCGGAATCTGCCGGAATGGACAGGGTGATTGCCGGATGATGGACAGGGTGTTCACCGGGTGCTAATGAAAGCGGCATGAACGTGATCCGGAGTTTGATTTGCCTGATGCTTTGCGGTTCCTGCGCGCTGGCTGCGGTGGAAGCGGAGGCGGTGCCCGCAGCCCCGGCGGCGAAGGCCGGGTATCTGCCGGGGGTGGCGTTGAGCCAGGGGATCACGGAGATCACGGGCGTGGCGATTTCACCGCTGCTAGGCGTGAGTTCGGTGGGGGCGTGGCGGTATTGGAACGCTTCCATTTTGGAGCGGACCGCGCTGCCGTGGTATGCCCAACCGTGGGCCTGGGGGTCGGGCTTCTTTTTGCTGGCGATGTGTTTTCTCAAGGACACGCTGGGGACGGCGGTGCCGGGCTTGCTCAAGAAACCCTTCGACATGGTGGAGTTGTTCGAGAACAAGGCGAGCGCCCTGGTGGCGAGCGGGGCCTTCGTGCCACTGATCGCGCAGGAAATGGCGAAGCACTTGCAAGCGGAGCGGGCCATCGCCGTGCCGACGGCTTCGATCGCGAACCCGGGCTTCGCGATGATGGATATGTCCTGGCTGATGGTGCCGGCGGCGGTGGTGGCTTTCCTGTTGGTGTGGGTGTGCAGCCACGCGATCAACGTGCTGATCATCCTGTCACCATTCTCGACGCTCGATGCCTTGCTGAAACTGGCGCGCACCGCAGTGTTGTTAGTGGTGGGGCTGGTGTATGTCATCGCGCCGTGGCTGGCGGCGGTGCTGTGCCTGGGCATCATCGTGGTGGCGGCCTGGCTGGCTCCCTCGGCAATGCGGCTGGCGATCTTCGGCGCGCGCTACGCGACGGATATCCTGCTGCCGTGGCGGGGCCGGAAAAGGGTGACCCCGGATCAACCCCACGCGTTCACGCTGGGCCGGGTCGCGGGGCTGCCACCGCGGACCGGCGGGCGGATGATTCTGTTGGAGGATGGCACCGCGGTTTTCCGTTATCGCCGGTGGTGCGTGCTGGACGAGCGGAGCATCCCGCTGCCGGAAGGCCCGCGACACGTGGAAAAAGGCTTGTTTTCGCCCTCGCTGATTCAGCGGACGGGCGGGCGGGATGAGACGAAAGTGCTGTTATTCCTGCCGCGCTACCGGGGGCACGAGGAGGGCATGGCCGGTCATCTCGGTCTCCACGGCGTCCGCGAGCACGCCATGGCGCGCGGGTTTGCGGCGGTGAAGGCGTGGGTGGGAGAGATGATGGGAAAGTGGAGTGTTAGCGGTGAACAGGGAAAGATGTGAGACAGTTGCCAGGGCCGCCTGTGCCTGTGATTTGGAGAGCAATGAGCCCGTTCATCCTTTGGGATTGCCCCCTGTCTAGCAACCCGATATCCGCCCATGCCCGATTGGCTCTGCGGAAGCCATCTCGAAATTCATCACACGATGGGCGAAATCCGGCGGCTCGGAAAAGGCCAACTCCGCGCTGTTCCTCACCGGACTCTGCGACGAGTTCCTGCTGGTCCCGTGCGGGATGATGTTCCAACATGTGCTGGAGAAGTATCCGGAGAGCGGGCATGAGGCGGCGGGGTGGGATAGACCTGCTGGCTTGCCATCCGGGCCGGGGGCCTCCAGCCTGCGCCATGAGACTTTATCAGGACGAGATCTATCAAAAGGGCGGAAAGTACATCCGCATCGTGCGGCTGGACCGGTATGAGGTGGAATTCAAGATGATGGAGGGAAATCCCAAGGGCGAGGGGACCGTGGCGGTGCTGCCGAAAAAAGAGTTCTGCCGCTTGCTGAAGGGCATGACCCTGGTGGTGCCGGTGAAGAAGGACGCAGCGGAAAGTTAGATCCGGCCCGCGCTCGGAACCGCTCCTTCCCAGCCCGGCATCCACCTCCACAGACAATCAACCCGAACGGGGGGATTTTAACCCTTTTCCGGGGTGATAGCGTTTTCATTCCGGCGATCCTTGGCAAGCCCGCTATCGGCCCGGAGCCTCTGATTTTGTTAGATGTGTCGATGACGTCCCTTCAATGGAAATTCGTTTGATCCGCTCCTTCCGAAGCTTGCTGGCGGTTTTTCTCGCCGGTTGCTCGTTGTGCCCGGGAGCGGTGGAAGTGGCTGGCAGCCTGCTGGTGGACCTCGATGCCGCGGATTTCAAACCGGGTGCGGGCAAGTGGCCGCAGCACTCGACCGGGACCGGGATCGCTGGGGATTTCATCCCCAGGGGTTCGCCCACCCGGCAGTCGGTGGCTGGCGCGGTTGCGGTGGTTTTCGATGGCGACGGGGACTATTTCACCGGCCCGACCACGACCGCGGCGCTGCATGCTCCCGGCGCGAAGCATTCGGTGGAGGTGTGGGTTTATCAGGGGAATGTGCGCGACCAGGAGTCGATCGTCTCCTGGGGCAAGCGCTGGGGGCCGGATCTGACGTTCGCGGGATTCCGCTACGGGGCCGACCCGGATTTCGGGGCGATCGCCCGCTGGGGTTCTTCGGAAGCCGCATTCACCACGGTCCCGCCGCCGGGGCAATGGCATCACATCGTTTACACTTACGACGGGAAAACCCAGTCGGTCTATGTGGACGGGAAGCTGGACAACTCGACAGCGGCGGGCCTGCTGGATGCGCATGACATGCTGCCGATCCATCTCGGCGCGGAGATCTGCGGGGATCTGAAAATGGAGGGACAATTCACCCATTACTCTGGAGCCCTTGCCAGGGTGCGTATCCATTCCGGGGCGCTGACAGCGCAGGCGGTCAGGCGAAATTTCGAGGCCGAACTGCCCGGCTTTCCCGGTCTCGTGGCAGCGCCGCTCCAGCAGTCCCCGATGCACCGGTTTTCATTCGATGCGCCCGCCGGTCCCGCGCCGGACGGCAGCACGGTGATCGACAGCATCGGCGGCCTGTCCGCCGTGATCCGCGGGGACGGGGCGATGTTCACCGGCCAGGCAATCCAGTTGCCGGGCGGGAACTCGGCGACGTCGGCCTATGTGGATCTTCCCAACGGCCTGATTTCATCGCGGGAGAGCCTGAGCATCGAGTTTTGGGTAACCCAGACCGCAGCGCAGGACTGGTGCCGGATCCTTTCGATCGGCACCAACCGGGTTGGCGAAATCGACGGCCCGGGCGGGAGTTTCACCGGCAGCGAGTCCCTAACGCTGTTTGGCAACGTTGGCGCGACGCCGGTGAGCCGCTTCTCGCGCTCCTTCGGGACCTACCCTAACGGCGGCCCGGACCGCAATCCGGCGGAGTATCCGGATACCGACTACGGCGTGGAGTTCCATCAGCTCATTGCCTACGACAAGATGCTGCGGGAGTGGCGCTGGTACCGCAATGCCGTGCTGATGGAGGTGATCCCCGACGAGAAGGGGCCGACGACGATCCAGGACGTGAATGTCTGGCTGGGCCGCTCGGAATTTTCCAACGACAACAATTTCCGCGGGCTCATCAACGAGTTCCGGATCTTCAATCACACCCTCAGGGATGCTGAAATCTACGGAAGTTTCCTGGCCGGTCCGGACAAGCTCAATCTCGGCAGTACGCTGGCCGCTTTCACTTGGAAGATCGAGGATCCCGGCGTCCATTCGTTCGTCAACGGCGGTGGCTCGGACCACTGGCACACCGGTCCTGACGGCCCTCATCCTAACGGGTCAGGCCACATCGCGACCTTTGCCTGCGCCCTCGGTGGCGACCAGGAAATCCAGCTCGACATCCCGGTCACGCTCGGCTCGCTCAATCTCGGCACGCGCGGCCGCGGCGGTTCCTTCACCCTCCGCGGAAAATCGCCGGGCGGGATCGTCATGGATTCCGGCAGCAGCGTCGCGTCATCCATCAACCAGCTAGCCGGCTCGCCGGGAAATTTCATTCACGCGCCGGTTTTCCTGCACTCCGACACCGAGGTCACCAATCCGTCGGCCAGCCCCTTGATTTTCGGCGGCGCGATCCGCGGCCCGGGTGCTTTCATCAAGAGCGGCATCGGTCCGGTCATTCTAACGGGTGATGGCGCCGATCATTCCGGACCGGTGAAAGTGGTGGCTGGCGCGCTGGTCCTCGGCGACGCCGGTCCCTCGGGGGGACTCGCGGCTTCTAGTTTCACGATCACCGCTCCCGGGCGGTTGATCCTCAACCGCAGCGATGACATCGAGCTGGCCGGAAACTTCAGCGGCAGCGGGGAAATCATCCACCAGGGCCGCGGCAAGCTCCTGCTAGGCAGGAACGCGTCGATCGCTAACAGCGGCGACATCCATCTGCCGGAAGGCTCCGGGGTCTTTGAGAGCGAGGGTGTCATCGATGGAGCAAACATCGTGGTGGTGGATGCCGGGGTGATCCTGCGTGGCCGGAGCAACACCCGGGTGAAGGAGTATTTTTCCATCGGCGTCGAGAATGGCGGCACACTGACGCTTCAGGATTCCGCGAGAATCGTGGTCGATGGCGGACGTGGGCATTTCAACGTCGGCGACATCGGCAGCGGACAGGGCGTCCTGTTCATGAATGGTGGCTCGGTTTCCTGCAAGGAGCTGTTCATCGCCAAATACCCGCACGCCGCTGGGGTGGTGATGCAAAGCGGCGGTGAGATCAGAAAGTCCAGCCAGCTCGACACATGTCTGGGTGGCGCGTTGCCGGGTACTTGGGAGTCCTGGGGGGCTTGGCGCATGACCGGAGGAACTTTCTTCGATGAATGGAATTTCCAAGTCGGCACCCGCGGGATCGGTGTGATGGAAATCGATGGCGGGAAGATCGATGTCGGCGGCTTCCTGGCCATCGGCCGCTATCAGGATGAGGAACAGCATTCGAGTCGCGGGGTGTTGGACGTGAAGTCCGGCAGTGTCACGGCCAGTGCCGCCGGGCACCTGCTGCTCGTCGGTGAGGAAGGGATTGGCGTGCTCAACATCCGCGGCAGCGGCTCGGTCATCTGCGCCAACCGGATGATTATCGGGGCCGGCGGCATCAACAATCCGGGTGATGGCACCGTCAACCTTCTAACCGGCGGCACCCTGCTCACCTCTGGCATCGGCCAGATGAATCACACCGAGGCCTTGGGCCGCCTGAATCTCGACGGGGGGATTCTCAAAGCCGGCCGATCCAGCGATGCGTTCATCGAAGGCCTCGATTTCGTCTATGTCAGGAAGGGCGGGGCGCGGATCGATACCAACGGCTTCGACCTGAGGATCGACCAGCCGTTGCTGGCTCCGAGAAGCAAAGGAGTTCTAACCATTCCGGTCGTCCGCGGCGGCTCCGGCTACCTCGGGGCCCCGTGGATCGAGGTCGCGGGAGGCGGTGGCAGCGGCGCCACCGCCATGGCCAATCTGGTGGATGGGTCGATCAAAAGCATCACCATGACCCATCCGGGGAACGACTATCTTTCCGCCCCCGCAGTCAGCGTCCTCGGTGGTGGCAGCGGGTCCGGCCTCACGCTTGGCGTCCCCACCTTGGGTCCGGGAGTCAGCGGCGGCCTGGTCAAAACCGGCATCGGCACGCTCACCCTCGGCGGGGCTAACAGCTACACCGGCGCCACCGAGGTCCGGCAGGGCGGATTGCGGGTCGCGGGTCATCTCGCCGGAGTGGTCGAGGTTGCCACAGGCGCGACGCTCGGCGGCAGCGGATTGATCGCGGCGGCCGTGGAAATGG